>NZ_JBSFTT010000025.1:0-143965 GCF_053591415.1 Streptomyces sp. NPDC003032
GATCCACGGCCGCGACTGACGCTTCGCCATGACCTGACCAACGAGCCACCAAGCCGATAGTCACTTGATCAACAGCTTTTGTTAGAGCCAGTTAAAGGCGGCACTTAAAGATCGACTGAGTGGAACGATAGCCACCATGTCTAGTCAAGTCTGGGTGTCACTCATATCGTTGGGCGGCGTTGCGCTTGGTGGCGCGCTGTCCTTCCTCATCCAGTTTGCGACGCAACGGTCGGCTGAGCGGACGGAGCTGCGGCGGCAGCAGACCGAGTTGTCGGAGGCCCGGCGCGCAGAGCGGCTTGCGCTGCTGGAGCGGTTCGTCGAGGTCGCGGCCGAGGCGGAGCGCGTGGCCTTCAGCCGGCCGCACGAGTGGGACGACACGACCCCATGGTTCCTCACGGCCCAGGACGCCATGAACAGACTCTGGGTCGCGGAACGGTTGATCCGTATCCAGTTTCCGCTGCCCGTGCACGACGCGGCACGCAAGTACTTCCTCGACCTCAACCGGACCGTGTGGGAAGGCTTGCCCGACGGTGAGAGCGTGCGGGACTACCTGGAGCACAACAGACTGGCCTTTCTCGACGCGGCCCGAGCCGTCATGGGATAGCCCGCTGCGGGCCTCGAAGCTTTTTTACGGGACAGCCCTCAGGAAGGACAATTATCCGAGAGGGGTGCTCTCGGACAGCTGTGGGGCGCCTCACGTACGGGTTGCACCGTCCTTGAGACGCCGGTTGATGGCTGCCGTGAGTCCCGCCATCGCCACGGCGGCCAGGGCGAAGCAGCCACAGACCAGGCTCACGGTCTCAACCCATGCGCCCGGCCTGCCGAACAGCGAGACGGAGAACTGGGACCCTGCGCCGAGCACACCCGATCCTGCGGCGAGCAACCATGTGCCAGGGGTGAACGCAGTCCATGCATTACCCGCAGCCGCAGACCGCGCGATACGCAGTACGACTCGCCCAGCAAGCACCGCGCAGGCGATCGGCGAGATAGCGGCCACCCCCAACAAGAACACCACAGGCAGAACCCAGATACCGGCATCTTCGGACGAGAGGATCATGAGTGCATGACCGCCCGAGCAGCAGGAAAGTTGCCCTGCACAGGACGAGGATCACTGGCAACGCAGAGAGTGATCAGAGTGATCACAACAGGGCGTCTCGCTCTGTGGTTCGTGTCTGGTCCGGGATCAGGTTCCGCGCCGGTTCGGGGTGGCTTCGCCGGTGAGGCGGCGGCGGTGGTGCATGAGCCAGCCGAAAGTTCCGCTCGATCACCCAACGTCGGGGGATCACTTTGAAGCCTGCGGTGCCGGGCTCGCGTTGGACGACTTCGACGTCGATGCCGAGGCAGGCTCCGCGGCAATTGCTTTGGTGGGGTAGCCGGTGTCGGCCCACGCCTTGGTCAAGTGAGGGCGTGCGGCGGCGATCCGGGAGAGCAGGTGCATGCCGCCGACGTTGTCGGAGACGCTGGCCGCGGCGACCCAGATGGCCAGCAGCAGCCCAAGGCCGTCGACACCGAGGTGACGCCTGCGGCCTGCGATTTCCGTGCCCGCGTCGATACCCTGGCCGGCCGCGGGCACGTTGGCGGAGGTCTTGATGCTCTGTGGAGAGGATGGCGTCCATGATGCGGCGCAGGTCGTGCCCGGGTGGGAAACGGGCTGAGGGCCAACTTCACGTCAGGGCCACCCTCCAGAGAACGTATGTGCCTGTGAATGAGCGAACGCTGTAGGTTCCTGCCCGGGGGCATTAATGGATCGTGACTGGGACGACTTGCGCTGCTGGTCGCCGTCGTCGCGTAGAGGCGAGTCACGCCGCTTCGTAGCGGTGCACCCAGCCGCCCCGCCACGTCACCCACGCCGAGTCATCGAGCAGCTGCTCCGCATCCGGCAGACCGGCCAGGCGCAGGAACTCGATCACGTCGCGATCGGCGTGCGCCGTACCGAAGATCTGCCCGCATGCGACCACGCGCCGACCACCCGTAGGCGAGGGCGGATGGACGACTATCGGCACTGGTGCCATGCCCCTCGGGGGCGGCGGACGGTTCAGTCCAGCATGCCCAGCGCGGTGTCGGGCCGACAGTGCGGGCACGGACCGACGCGGTCGGCGAGCGCGCGCAGCGCCTGCCCGCGGCCGACACCCTTCGACCGCGCGCCCGCCATGTGGCAGCCGCCGGCGTGCACGTACACGGGGGCGCGCCCGGGGAGGCCCTGCTCAATGAAGCCGGTCCCGGGGCCGGCGGACGTGCCTGCTCGCCGCGGATCCGTTCGGCTTCGCGCTGCTCGGCGGCGGCCATCGCTTTGTCGATCCGGTCGGCCCACATGGCGTGCCGGGTCCGCAGGGTCGGCAGGGTCCGCAGGCGCGGCAGGGTCGGGCGGCAAAACGTTCAAGCGTTCGGGTCTATGTGTTGTCGGAACGATGGGCTCTGGTCGGCCCCTGAGGGCTCGCGCGACGACCTTGCCCTACGCCTCCGTCTCACCTCCCATGACATTTCCTCGCGGGGCGGCAGGAGTGTGCTTGATGATGGGAAGGTGCAACTTCCCTACGTCTACCGCGTCACCAAGTACGACCCCGCCGACCGTGACGAACACGGGCATTACATCGGCAGTGAGGACACCGTCAGCGATCACGGCGAAGTCGAGACGTCTTGTCTTCAGGCGGTCGCGGCCTTCGCCGAGGACACGGGCGTCGATCACCTGGCCGTACGTGAACCTCAGATCCCGTCCTTGGCGCACTTCGGTGCGGAGCCTCCGGTAGACGGCTTTGGGCTGGACGGGCTCTTCCCTGCCGGCCCGACCGGTTTTCACGACGGGGCGGAAGTACCGCTGGAAATCGGGCTGGAACTGGTGCGTGCCATGTTGCGCGCCAACGGCGCCTGGTGCCGGCTGGAGGCGGAAGGCGCGTTCGCGGTCCATGTGGGATGGGACCAGTACCTCTACATCGGAAGCATCCGGCCCTGCGAGGCGGCACTGGCCCGAACTCGCGCGCTGGGGCTGTTCCCGGAACGCCTGCACTCCTCTCCATACGAGATGGAGACCGATGGCGCGGATGTCCAGCGCCCCGGCGACGACGAATTCTGGGCCGGTCTGCGCTGGGCAGTCGCGGCATGCCGCGCCGGGCTCCTGGAAGAGACGTACATCGAAGGTGCCTCACGGTGGCACCGACTCACCCGCGACACCATCGACACAGTTCGCGCCGGGCTCGCTCCCCGCGCCCGGTTGGCCGTGTGGCCGGACCTGTCCCCCGACGTCGACGCAGTCATCGGTGCCCTCCCCACCGAGGGCCTTGTCGAATGTGTCTGGCAAGAGAAGGATGGCCGGATCCAGAGCGCTGTCGCTGACGAGGACGAGTTCCCGGGGCTGGCCGCCCGGGTATCCGGTGCCGACGCTGCAACGCTCCTGTCCGTGTACGCCGATGAACGTGCGCCTCTGTTCACCGCTGTCATGCCTGACAACGACGGAGTAGTACGGGCCCGCTGGCGGACCGAGCCGACGCCGAGCGACCGGAACTGGGCCCTCCTCAAGACCCTTCACCGAGGCGACATCGTCACCGGCACGGTGACCCGGATCGCCAGCTTCGGGGTCACCTTCGTAGACATCGGCGGCTTCGAAGCGATGATCAATATCCCGGAGCTGTCATGGCGTCCCATCAACCACCCCAGCGACATTGTCTCCGTCGGTCAGGAGATCAACGCCGAAATCCTGGACGTCGACCCCATCCGCGAACGCGTACCGCTGTCCCTCAAGGCTCTGCGGGAAGATCCAATGCCGCTGTTGATCGGGCAGATCAACCAGACGATCGTCGGTCGTGTCACCAGACTCGTACCCTTCGGCGTGTTCGTACGCATCGAAGAGGTGGTGAACGGCTTGGAGGGACTGGTGCACAGCTCCGAACTGGCCGACAGCAGCCCGGATACACCTCCGCTGAGCCTCCAGGTCGGTGACGCCCTACTGGTCAAGATCATTGACATCGACCCGGTCCGGCGCCGAATCACACTCTCGCACCGGCAAGCCACCTCGGAGCTCTGACTCCGGGTCCTGACGAACTTCCGGGAGTAGGCTCTGACAGTGACGCCCGGCTGGACCGCTGGCAGGCGAGACCGGGGGCGGGACGCTTCACCTGAAACGACATCGGCTCGCAGTTCGAAACCGGAGAGAACGACCAACTCGGTTGATCAGGCCACGCACCCGGGATGGCCGTGACGGTTTGAGTTGGCCCCGGAGGCAGTCGTCGATGGTCTTCTTGAACGGGCCCAGCGGGGGGCGAGCGGCGTACTGGCTGCCGCCGTGGCCTTGGAACCGGTGATGCCAACGCCTCCTGCGGCAGGCGCCGATGCACCCCGTACTTCCTCGACAGAGCCCTGATCGACAATCCCTCCCGCCACGAGTCGTGACGGGTCCGGCTATAGATCTCTTCCTTGGCCAAGGACACGGAGCCCCCAACCCGGCAACTATCGGGAGCGTGGCCCCAATGCGCCTCCCGCTGGGGCCGCTCCGGGCCGCCTGGCCCGGGGCCCGCTCAAACAGTCACGGCCATCCGGGAGCTGCTTCGTCCTTCGTCTGGATCCACTCACAAATGGTCTCGATGGCGTCGAGAAGCTCCTCGAAGGTGCGGAGATCACGATGCTGGCGTCGAACCCGACTTGTTGCCACGTCCCCGCACTCAAGCTCCGCTTCACCGCTGCTCCAGACGATGAGCATGGCGACGTGGTCATCCGTTTCCAGCGTCATCCAGGTGCTGACCTTGGTTCGGCCGTCCTCGGGCGACCGCTGGATGCCACCCGTGATTCCGCCCGATCGCAAGCGTTCCTCATGCACGGTGAACCAGGTATGAAGCCTCTGAGGCAGCTCGGCCGGGATACGCCCCACTTCTCCGCTTCGTCTCATAGCTGGGGGATGATTCCCACGGATCGATCGAGCTGGAATGGAGAACCGGCCTGCGTTGGATCCCAGCCCTGGATCCGCGCTTCCCGAATGCTCGCAGCAACGTGATCTGGGCGAGTTGGCTCTGCTTCCACACAACCAGTTACCGGGATGGGCCAGCCCGGTAGCGACGATCAAGGAACTGGCCTGCCCCGTGGGTATTCCTGGGTGCGGCGGTCCCGCTGTCTCGGCCCAGGTTCGGTGCCCCACACCTCAGGGCCGCGGTACTTGTTCAGGACCGATATCAGCAGCCGTCCGCTCCGCCCACTCGCGCACGGTCAGGGCATGCTCTATGCGGCTGACGACGTCCTTCTTAGACGCGGCACCCAAGGTCTCCGGGATCTTGTCGAAAGTGTTGGGAAGGACGTCGAGCAGGCCCCAGATCTGTTCGCCGGTCCTGACGGTCAGCAGTTGCTGGCACCTCCACTGCAGCGGCACCTCGAGACGGTGCCTCAGCCGCTGCACGAGCGTAGGGAACAGGTAGTGCGTCGCCTCTGCGGCGAGGTGATCTTGGAGCCAGTCGACCGGGAGCCGCTGGCTGAAGCCGTGCATGGCGGCCTCCTGTGCCAGGCCCAGGAGCTTAGCGGTGTCGACGGCTCGGACAGTGCAGGGAAGAGTCGGGGTCACGCCAAGGATGATGCCAAGAAACCTCCGCAGGGCCGAGAGGTCAGCGGGTCCGGGATGCTATCTGCCGCCGGGCAGGACCCCAGACTTCCTCGAACTCCTCGGAGGTCACTTGCTCGGGGACGTGGCCTTCCCATTCCGAGACGGGCAGCTCGGCTGTGATCCCGAACCTGCTGTCGTACTCATTGAGGCAGCCTGCTTCGTGGGCCTGCTGCCATTCGTCGAGGGAGGCGGCTGCGATCGATGTCAGCTCAGGCCCTTGGAGTTCGACCTGCCGGGTCACCCAGCCATCGGCGTCGACCTCGAAGTAGAACCAAACATCTTCCTCGTCCCAGTAGCAGCGCATCCATGTGGTCACTGGTCCATGGTGAGGGCTTCGCGTTTCATGAGGTCATCCCTGGTCGTGTCATGTTCTCCGCGAGGGTTTCCCGGGTGGGTGGCTGTGGCGACCTTATGGCCGAAGGGTGTCAGTTCCATGGGGTGTCCGCGCTCAGCACACTCAAGTAGGTGCTGTCCAAGGTCTTTCTCAGGCAGTGGATCTGCTTGATGAGTGCCACAGGCGTGTCGCCGCGGGCTCATGCGGCTTCGTGGGGCGTGGGGCGTGGGGTGGTGAACTGCTGCTACGCAGCGTCCAGTCGCTGCCATGCGTAGGGGCTGGTGAGGGCCTTGCGCCGGATCGCCGGCGTGCGGGCTGCTTGTTCGGCCAAGCGAAGGGCCGAGTTTTGGCTCGCTCCGCCTTGGGTCCTGATCGGGATGTTGTGCCTGAGTGCCCATCGCTCCATGCTTGCGCGGCTCGTGCCTCTCTTCCGAGCGAGATGAGTTTGAACCGCTCCGGGTCTGATGGCGGCTCGATTTCCTGAGAGATAGAGATCGAGTCACGGCACGCCCGTCCCCCTGCCCTGCCGAGCTTCGTGCGCGTGCAGTGCGCATGGTCGCGGAGATCCACCCCCAACTACCCGACCGAGTGGGCCGCGATGAAGGCGGTCGCCGCGAAGCTCGGCATCGGTGCCGCGGAGACCGTGCGGACGTGGGTCCGTAAGTCCCAGGTCGACTCCGGCCAGCCTCCCGGCGTCACCTCTGAGGAGGCCGAGCTCGACCGGCCGTCGAAGCGCTCGTACCCTTCATCGACGCGCACCGCCAGGTGTCGGAGTCGAGCCGATCTGCCGAGTCCTGACCAGCCAAGGGCTGAAGATCGCGACGAGCACCTACTACGCCGCCAAGAAGCGGATCGCCAGCGCCCGGACAGTCCGTGACACCGAACTGAAAACGCAGATCAGCGGCGCCCATACGGACAACCTCAGCGTCTACGGGGTCCGCAAACTCTGGCAGCACCTGCATCGGGAGGGCATACCGGTTGCCCGCTGCACCGTCCGGGACGACGGCCACGAGTTGGGCCGCTGACCTGCTCCAGCGCGATTTCACCGCATCCAGACCGAACGAGCGACGGGTCGCGGACTCGGTCGACAGGCCCGTACAAAATGGAGCTGATCGAACCCCGCAGGCCCTGGCACGGCCTTGCCGACGTCGAGCCCGGCACTGCGGAATGGGTCGACTGGTTCGACGACCAGCGCCTCCACAGCGCGATCGGAAACGTCCCACCCCACGAGTACGAGACTAACCACTGCGCTCAACACCAGCCCCGACCGGCGGCTGGAGTCAACGCATAGAGTTTCCACCAACCCCGAAGCGGTTCACGGCGAGCACAGTGGAGCACCGCCGAACCTTGCGTCCAGTGGTCAGCACGTGAACAGCTGGCAGTAGCGTGTTGGATATGGATGGTCATACGGCACGCGAGCAGAACATTGAGTGGCGCCAGATAGACGACGCCTGGCAGCGTATTGAGTCCTGGCTTGAACGGAACGCCCCGGCGACATTAGCGAGCCTGCTGCCTGGGGCTTCCGAGGCGGAGGTCGAGGAACTGCAGGAGTCGTTGGGCGTGCGGCTGCCCGTCGGGCTGAGGGCGTTGTGGAGTCGGCGGGCGGGTGTGGGACCGGATCCGACGCCTGGATTTATGCCGGGGCGGTGTGTGCTGATGCCGTTCGATGCCGTGCGCCGCACGTATGAGCTGCAGATGCTGCTGCGACAGGATGACGAAGAGGCGCAGCGGCGGACGGGCGGCACAGAGGAGGTCACGGTGTGGCGTCCCTCCTGGATTCCCTTTGCCGCGATGGACGCAGATGCTCTGTCTGGTCTGTGTTTGGACGCTGAGACCGGCAGGATCTGGTACTGGTGTGAGTATGCGGAGCGCAGCATCCAGTTCGAGTCGCTGACGGACTACGTGGAGGAGATGGCTGACGTCCTCGAAGTCCCGTTGCTCGCAGCAGAGGCGCGAGTCGGCCTGATGAACGGGTTCTTGGTGTGGGGGGTGCCGCAGGATGCGGCCGAGCGAGCGGCATGGGAGCCGTTGGCTGGGTGAGGCGTGTGGGGTGAGCGTGCGCACTTGTCTCCTGAGAGGCCTCGACGCGGCCCTTGACTTCGGCGGCCCGGGGGCGCCCTCTGCTCGCCCTGCACCGGCACTTCGGCGAGAGCCGCACCTTCAGCCGCCCGGATCGTGACTTGGACGACCTCTGGCGGATCATCGCACCCTCGACCAACGAGGCCACGGCCACTCCGCACGTCCTGCGGACTTCTCCCAGCACGACTATGTCAACGACAACATCCGCGTCATCCCCAAGTGAGGGGAGTGCGGTTCGGCGTTGCCCCTGACTACGGCAGGCACCCATGAGTGGACCGGGGATGCATTTCGGAATTCCGGCCTGGCCGGAATGCTGCCGGGTTCCGGTGAACGCCTCTGGAGTGCGGCGCCCTGACGTGCCAGATCCCCAGAGCGTCGACGCGACATGGACGTGCTTTTCGGCCACCGCTCCCCATCCGGCTGCCCCACACACCTCCGCCCGGCTTGGATGGCTGGCGTCCAGCTCACGGGGCCGCCGGCACGTTGCGCGCACGCCCCTCCAGTACCTGGGAGGCCGCATGGGCAACCGTCGGCGCGTGAGGGCAGGCCGCTTCCGGCAGCTACCCATGATGCGCGCGGCCTTCAACGACAGGCCCCCGGGCACCCAGGGCACCTGCGATGCAGCCTTACCGATGGCCTCGGCCACCACGATGCGGCGCAGGCGAACGCGACAGGGATTCGAGCAGGCCGGGCTGCTGGTACCTGTCCCCGAAGGAACGCGAACCCACTTCTCTCGAACTTACTTCCGGAGGCTTGCATGGGCGCATTCTTCGCACACCCCAATACCGGGAGTACGGCTCACCCCGCCGTCGACTCCCCCCGCCGCCCGCCGATGGCTCCTTCCTCGCCCGCACGCCCGATGCGCTGTCCAGAGGGCAGATGGGACCTGGCCTTCGCCAGTCCGCATCCGTCGCTGCACCCAGGCGTGCTCAGCTACCGGGGGTTCTGGTTCGCTTCTGGGCTGGCGCGGCGGCGTCTGGAGATCCCGTGCGGACTGGCGACGCTGATCCTCGGGTTCGGGCAGGCACTGCGGATCTCACCCGCGGGTTCCGCGAGCCAGTGCCGCTCGGTCGTTTCCCTGCTGAGCCCACCGAATACCCGCCCGGTGCTGGGTGAGCACTCGGGTGGGGTACAAGGCGTCGAGGTGATGCTCGCTCCGTGGGCGGCATTCGAACTATTCGGTGTGGCCTTGGATGAACTGCCCGATGGGGGCACAGAACTCGCCGACATCATCGGGGTCCGTGCCGAGCGCTTGGCGGAGTGCCTGGCACAGGCGTCGCACTGGCCCGCACGCTTCGCCGTGGTCGACAAATTCCTCTGGCGCAGCCGGACAGCGGGCCGCACCGCCTCGGAGCGAGTGGTCGCAGCCTTCCAACACCTGGAGAGGTCGCACGGCAAACTGGAGATCCACGCCCTGGCGGACAACCTGGGTTGCAGCCGTCGACAACTCGAGCGCGGATTCGGGGAGCAGCTCGGAGTGACCCCCAAACGACTGTCCCGGGTACTTCGCCTGCAGCACGCCGCCTCGCTGCTCGAGACCGGCCGCAGACTCGGTGAGGTGGCGTCCTGCTGCGGGTTCTACGACCAAGCCCATCTGACGCGGGAGTTCACTGCGATGACGGGCCGCTCGCCCTTGCGTTTCCTCGCCGAACGCGAGTGTTCGGGACATGGCACCGATCGGGCCGCCGGCCGGATTACCAGCATTCTGCAAGAAGGCTGAATTTCAGCTTGCGAGCCGGACAGTAGTGCGTTGGAGGAATATCGCAATCAACGCATGTCGCAAAAATCCAATGCCGCTTTCCTCCAATACGGGCCAGGCGACCAAATGGGACGGTGCATCGGCCGACGCAGGTCGGACGATTCACGACGAGAGGAGAGTGACCATGATCCGGAAACTGGAATCCGTCGGGCAGGCGCTGCTCGAGCGCTTCGTGCCCAAGATTTCCGCCTCGGCCCAGGTGTCGCCGCAGCAGTGCTGGAACGCGTGCTGGCAGTGCAACAGGGCCTACGGGTACGGCAACGTGAACGAATGGTGCAGCTACAACGCTCCTTGCTGTGGCACCGCCGGCGGCTACCTGAAGTGTTACTGCTGATCATGTTCTCGGGGCCCGGGGCGCAGCGCCGGGCCCTTCGCAGCTCAAGGATGCGAGGGCCATCGGCCCCCGCTCCGTCGCAGCCGCGCGACCGAGTACGAACAATCAAGCCGGAGGCCGAGGTGGAGCACTACCTCTCGATATGGATCAGAAGCGTCATCGGTCTGCTCTTCCTGGTGTCCGCGGTGAGCAAGGTCTCCGGACGCCGGGCCTTCGACGAGTTCGCCGCCGCTGTCGAGCTGCTGGCCCCGGTTCCCGGAGGGCGCCGGCTGCTCGCTCCAGCCGTGGTGGTTTTGGAATTCGGGGTGTGTGGGCTGCTGGCTCTGCCCGTACCCGGGACGTTTCGGTACGGAGCCTGGCTCTCGACGGGCCTGCTGCTCGCCTTCGCCCTCGGCATCGCGCTCGCCGTGCGGCGGGGAACAGACACGGCTTGCCGCTGCTTCGGACGTTCCACCGCCCCGGTCAGCGGCCGGCACGCCCTGCGCAACGTGGCGCTGGCCGTCCCCACCGGCAGCGCGGCACTGCTCGGTCCCGCCTCCGGCGGCACCCCTGCTGGAGTGGTCCTGACGATCGTGATCGGGTTGACGTGCGGGGTGCTCGTCATCGCTCTCGACGACATCGTGGACTTGTTCCGTCCGGGTGCATGGACCACTGCCTCGTCCTCCGTCACGTTCGCCGACCTCCAAGAGGAGAAACGTCATGCCTCTCGTGATAGCCGCCCTCGTTTTCGTCGGAGCCTTGTGCGTCCTGAATCTCGTGCTGAGCGTCGGCGTGATCAAACGCCTGCGGGACCAAGCCGAGATCCTCAACCGCAGCGGCAGGTCTAGCCCGGCGGTCTCGGTCGGCATGGGCGACGAGATCGGGCAGTTCTCCGCTCTCACGGAAAACGCCGGGCCCGTGGACGACGAGAGCTTGCGGCACGGCGACACCCTGGTGGCCTTCTTCTCTCCGACCTGCCGACCCTGCCAGGAGAAGCTGCTGAAGTTCGTTGACTTCGCCGCCTCGTTCCCTGGCGGCCCGGACAAGGTACTGGCCACCGTCGTGGGCGAGCCCGAGGCAGCAGCCGAGATGCTCGTGCGACTGCGTCCGGTGGCCCGCGTGGTGCATGAATCCAGCAATGAGGACGCGGTGAGTTCAGCGTTCGCGCTCAAGGCATTTCCCGTGGTGCTCGTCGTCTCGCCCAGCCCTGAGCATGGACGCCCCATCGTCACCGCTGAGGAGATCGACCTCGACGTGCCGGTGGTGGCCCGGTGAGCACGCGCCGCCTACCTCTGCGCGGCGGTTCCGGGAAGAGACCGCGGGGCTGCCCCGGGAAGGGAGGCACACGTCTGGCACGTCGACGGATCTTCGCTGCCATAGCCTTGTGCGCTGCCGCCGCCCCGTGGGCCTCGACCGGGTACGCCTTGATCACGCTGACGTCGGGGCTGGTACCGGTACTGGTCGCGTGGATGACCAAACTTTTGATCGACGGTCTCACGCGCGGTGCGGAGCTGAGTACGTTACTCGTCCCCGCGCTGGGCTACGTCCTGGCGGCGGTCCTGGTGGGCCTCGGTCCACTGGGCGCCCGCTACCTGCGAGGGGTGGTCGACCGGAAGGTGGGGTTGCTGACGCAGGATCGGCTCTTCACCGCCGTGGGCCGGCAGCCGGGCCTTGGACGTCTGGAAGAGCCGGCGTTCCTCGATCGTCTGCGGGTGGCCCAGGACGTGGGCAAGACGGTCGCGGGCCAGCTCGCCGACGGGGCGCTGACGGCAGGCAAGTCCGTACTGACCGTGGCGGGGTTCATGGTGTCGCTCGTGGCGCTCAACCCGATGATGGCCATGATCGTCCTGGTCACGGGTGTGCCGTCGCTCGTGGCTCAGCTCGCCCTGTCACGGCAGCAGGCCCGTGCCGTGTTCGAAATCGGCAGGATCGAGCGCAGGGAGGATTTCTACTCGAGCCTGATCGCCTCACCGACTGCGGCGAAGGAGATCCGGCTGTTCGGGATCGGCGACTTCTTGCGACTGCGCCTGCTGACCGAGCGCCGGGCGGCCAACGCGGTCACCCAGTCCGTGGACGCCCGCCAGACCAAAGTGCAGAGCGTTCTGGAGCTGTTGTCCTCACTGGTCTCCGGGGCCGGCCTGGTGTGGGCGGTGGTCGCGGCCCACGATGGCGCGCTCACCGTGGGCGGCGTGACGATGTTCGTGGCGGCGGTCGACGGCATGCAGAACTCGCTCGGGAGCCTCCTGATCCAGCTCGCGGCCTCACAGCGGGCGCTGCTCATGTTCGACCATTACCTTGCCGTCGTCGAGGCCGAACCGGACCTTCCGCTGGCCTCCGAGCCGGTCCCCCTGCCGCCGTTGCGACATGGCATCGAGCTGCGGGATGTCTGGTTCCGCTACGCCGCCGACCAAGAGTGGGTGCTGCGCGACCTGAACCTGTTCATCCCCTGCGGACAGGCGCTGGCTCTCGTGGGTCTGAACGGTGCGGGCAAGTCGACTCTGGTGAAACTCCTGTGCCGTTTCTACGACCCCACGCGCGGCAGCATCCTGTGGGACGGCGTCGATCTGCGCGAAGTTGAGCCCGCGGCACTGCGCGAACGCATCAGCACCCTGTTCCAGGACTTCCAGCACTACGACATGACCGCGGCCGAAAACATCGGCCTTGGCGACCTGCGGCTGGCGGACCGGCGGGATCGTATCCAGGCCGCGGCAGGCAAGGCAGGGATGCACGAGAAGCTCGCATCGCTGCCTCAGGGGTACGACACGATGCTCTCCCGTTCCTTCCAGCGAGACAGTTTTGCGGCGGAAAGTGATGGGGGGACACTCCTGTCGGGTGGGCAGCACCAGCGGGTGGCCCTGGCGCGCGCCTTCATCCGGGAGGGGCGTGACCTGATGATCCTCGACGAACCGTCCGCGGGGCTGGACGCCGCGTCGGAGCATGAGATCCATCTGTCGATCGGCCGACACCGAGCCGGTGCCACCAGTCTGTTGATCTCACACCGGCTCAATGCCGTGCGCGACGCAGACCGCATCGCGGTCCTGAGCGATGGGCGTGTGCTGGAAGACGGCAGCCATGCGGAACTGATGCGGTGCGGGGGCGAGTACGCGCGCCTGTTCGCCCTGCAGGCCGACGGGTACCTCGATGCGCCGAGCCCGTCAGGTCCGGCGGATCCGGTGCGAGCGGCGGTGGCAGGTTGATCGCGGACCGCACGGCAGTCATCGTCGCCGCGCTCGCCCGTCGGCTCGTGGCTGTCACCGTCGAAGGGCCGAGTATGGAACCGGCCTATCGGGACGGTGATCGGGTGCTGGCGATACGGGGCACGAAGCCGGAGGTCGGCCAAGTGGTGGTCGCCGAATCCCCTTTCGGGGTACGAGGCTGGCGTGAGCGGCCGCTCGCAGCGAAGGCCCCTGCGCCCCTGGTGACAGCGCGCCGCTGGATGATCAAGCGCGTCGCGGCCCTTCCCGGCGACATGGTTTCGAGCAGCCTGGTCCCGGCGTTCGCCCATGTGGTTGATGAACAGGTGCCGGAAGGAATGACCGTACTGCTCGGTGACAATCACACGGCGAGCTTCGATTCGAGGGAATTCGGCTTTTTCCCCCTTGAGCGGATACTCGGTGTGGTCAAACGCCCTCATCTTCCGTGCGTTTGTCATCGCCCCCCATAGCCGGAGTCGTCGTCGGCCTCCACGACACCCAGCACAATCACATGCTCTTACAACGCTGCCCGCGCCTGCCCCGAAGCAGGTCGAGGGCAGACCGCGGGTACCGGCCCCCGGCAAGCGTCGTGTGGGATCTTGTTCGTCCTGCACCCGGCATCCAATGGGTGTACCTCCCCCAGGAGCTTGGCTTCAGCTCGGGTATGACCTGCTGGCGGCGCCTGGCCGCCTGGAACGAGGCCGACGTCTGGGTCCGGTTCCACGTCGTCCTGCCGGAAAAGCTGCGGTCGAAGACCCACCTCGACCGGTCGCGGGCGGTGATCGACTCCTCCCACGTGCGGGCCGCTCGGCGGGCCCAAAAGGGTCAGGGCATCCCGCTAGACCAGTAGCCGCACGTCAACTGAACTAACGTGACTGTTCGGTTCGCCCAGCTCGCCGAGCTGCCGCTCAACACCAACGGCAAGGTCGACTCGTAGGGCCTGGGAGCCGAAGTGGGACGGATGTGCTCCAGGCGCGCCGCCGAAGTGGCGGCCTCCGCTGGAGTCCGTGTTCGCCGCCCGCCGACTGTCTGCGCCGTGGGCGCTGTGCCCGTCCACTACCGAGGCCGACATCGTGCGCGAGTGGTTGACGTGGGCGTCGGTCGGGATGTTTTTTAGCGGATGGTCTTCAAAAGGCTGGAGACGCCTACCGGCCCTCGGTGCGGGGCCGGCAGGAATACAAGGTCCGCGAGACAAGCGGGGCGGACGGCCACCCGGACAGGTGGCCGCCCGAGCACTGTCACACGCTGAGGTAGAAGCGCACGGTCGTGCCGTCGTCGCCGGTGTGCACGCGCACCAGGTCGGCCACGTCGTGGACCAGCATCAGGCCCCGGCCGCCCAGCTGGTCGCGCTCCGGCGGGCGGCGGCCGGCCAGCGGATCGGCCAGCCGGCCCGCATCGCGGACCTCACACACCAGCTGCCCCTGCTCGGCCCAGACCGCGAGTGTCCCGCGGCCTCCGCCGTGGACCACGCTGTTGGTCGTCAGCTCCGCGACCGCCAGCTCCACATCCATCAGCCGCTCCCCGGCCAGGCCCAGCCGCATCGCCTGAGCGAGAGCGAACTGGCGGACCGCCGGCAGGTCCTCACCACCGTAGGAGAAGGCCGCGGCGTCCGGTGCAGGCGCAAGCGCCTGGTTGTACCGATCGACGACCGCCTGCCAGTCATAGACGTCGCTGACCGACTCACGTCCATCCCCGCTGATGACGGTCGGGTGAGTGACCTTCGCATCAGCGATCACCTCCGGGTCCAGCCGCACCTCGTCGTAGGGGCACAGGATCGTCACCGCCCGGCCCTCGAACGCGGCGTTGATCAGCGCCTCGTGCTGCGCGCACGCCGGGTACTCCACCGCGCTACGCTCGGCCCAGATCGGCTCGCCGATGATCCGCACACGCCCCTTCGGGTGGGCGTCGGCGAATCCGCGCAACACCTTGGGGATGATCCGCCCCGGGTTGCGGCCGGCCTCGGTCATGTCCAGGAACAGGATGCCCTCGGCGTCCCCGCCCAGACCTGCCTTGACCAGCTCCAGATTGGGGCCGGGCACCGCCACGGCCATCGGCTCGCCGTTGGTCAGGCCCTCGCGCAGGAAGGCCACCGTCTGCCGCGTGTACTCCTGCTCGGTGCGGTAGAAAAGGGCAGGGTGGATGAACGCCTCGTGGGTGGTCACCGTGCTCATCACAGAGCCACCTCGATCCGGTCCAGACCCGGCCAGAACATCTCCAAAACCCGCGGCAGCTGCGGCGGGGGATTCTCGACCACAACCCTCCCGCCGGGCAGCTCCATGGCGGTTACCGCCAGCGCGGTCACCCCGGCCACGTCGACGAACGCCACATCCGACAGCTCCACGTACGACACGCCCGCGTGCCGCCGGGCCAGCTCGGACAGGGCCTGCTCCCAAGACGGGCGAGTGAGGGCGCTGATCTCACCGCGGGCTCGTATCCCGGAACGACCGTGCAACGGGCTCACCTCCAACACGGCCCTCCCGGGCTTCGCCGGGGCGGGCCCACCCACCACATATGGGGCATCCACGCTCCAACTCCTTCACATCAAGCCGTCTGCCGACCGTCCTGGCACGGCCAGAGGAAAAGCTCCTCGGACGGGGCAGTGTATCCAGGCGGCAGACACGCCTGGTCGTGTAACCAGCTCTGACAGAAACGGTTGATCATGTGATGGTTGGCTTGCCGGTTCGTTGGTCTGAGTTGGGGAACCGCCAGGCGCGGCCGTGGATCGTGTCGGACGAACTGTGGTCGCTCATCGCGCCGTTGCCGCCCGCGCCTGCTCCCAAGCAGGTCGAGGGCAGACCGCGGGTGCCGGACCGGCAGGCCCTGTGTGAGATCTTGTCCGTCCTGCACACCGGCATCCGGGGGGAGTACGTGCCCCAGGAGTTGGGCTTCGGCTCGGGTATGACCTGCTGGCGGCGCCTGGCCGCCTGGAACGAGGCCTGTGGCCATTGCCGACGGGGAGGTGCCCCAGCGAGCGCTGCCGGCGGTGCGAATCTCGCCCAAGGCCGTTCTGACGACCAGAGCCCCGGTGATGTGCCTGGAGGCGTCCATGAAGGCCTGCTGTCAGCGCTCGGCGGTATCGGCCCGCTGGTAGATGCCGGGGATGCCGTCGCGGTCGTCGTCGCGTGTCTCCTCGCCATGAAGGCGCCGGTAGACGCCGTTGCGCCGCTTGATGAGAGGAGCCGCCAAGGCTGCGGCTACGAGAGAACCGGCCAGAACCGCTGCGCGTGAACAGGGGGACCGCGACGCCCGCGGACACGGGGTGGAGCAGGTGGGAGGCCCGTTCGGCGGGGGATGCGGTCTCGCCCTTGCCTCGTGTGGTGCGCGGGATCAGGCCGATGGCAACGCCGGTGACGGTGGCGTGGACGCCGCCTTTGTACATGAGCGCCCAGGTGACGACGCCGAGTGGGACGTACCACCACCAGTCGCCGTCGTCGACGACCTCGGCGCGATCCTGATCTCGCCGCTGAGATGACGGCCAGTCCCGCGAAGGCTCCGCCGAGAAGGGTGAGCAGGAAGGCCCGGAGCGAGGCGGGCAGGTGGGTGCTGAGGACGGCGAGGACGGCCAGTGCGAAGGCGATGTCGGTGGCCATCGGCACGGCCCAGCCGTTCAGGCTGCCTCCACCGGCTGCGACCGTGGCCACGTAGACGGCGGCGGGCACGATCATGCCGAAGAGGGCGGCTATGACCGGCAGTGCCGTGGTGGCGGGGGTGCGCAGCTCGCCGACGACCAGTTCACGTCTGAGCTCGATGCCGGCGACCAGGGGAACCCCTCCAGGGCATCGACATGAGGGCGTGAGACCGGTCTACACGTGCCCGCCAGGCCGCATTTTCCCTGCTGGGGCGCGTATTTCGGGCATGACGAGCGGGCCCGTCCATACCAAGGCGTCAGGTATGGACGGGCCCGCTCAGGAGCCGGGCCGCGGGGGCGGTCAGACGGTGGTCTTCACCGACTCCTGGTCTTCGTCGTCCTTGGTGATCTCATCGGCGTTGCGAGCGCGGACGAACTCCAGGAAGGAGTTCAGCTCTCGCTTGACGACCGGGGCGAGGAGGTACAGGCCGATGATGTTGATGACGGCGAGCATGAAGAGCACCGCGTCGGCCATGCCGATCAGGGTTTCCAGCGTCAGCAGGGAGCCCGCGACCGCGAACAGCGTGTAGAGCACCTTGAAAGTCAGCTCGCTGCCCCTGCTGCGGCCGAAGAGGTACGTCCAAGCTTTGAGGCAGTAGTAGCCCCAGGTGAGCACAGTGGAGATGGCGAACAGCATCACCGCGATGGTGAGGATGTACGGGAACCAGGGCATCACGGTGCCGAAGGCGTCGGAGGTGATGGTGACACCGCCGATGGACCCACCGTTGCTCTCGCGGGCCTCTCCCCAGCTGGCCGGGTTGGCGATGACGATCGTCAGCGCGGTCATCGTGCAGATGATGACGGTGTCGATGAACGGTTCCAGCAGCGCGACCAGGCCCTCGCTGGCGGGGTGCTTGGTCTTGACCGCCGAGTGCGCGATCGGGGCGGAGCCGAGGCCGGCCTCGTTGGAGAACGCGGCCCGCTGGAAGCCGATGATCAGCGCGCCGAGGACACCGCCGGCGACACCCTGAGGGTTGAACGCACCCTCGATGATCGTGCCGATCGCGGCCGGCACGGCGGAGACGTGAACCAGGATGACGACCAGGCAGGCCACGATGTAGATGCCGGCCATGGCGGGCACGAGCCTGCTGGTCACGTTGGCGATCGAGCGGATGCCGCCGAGCAGCACGATGCCGACGAGGGCGGCGATCAGAATGCCGAAGAACAGCGCACCGGCAGAGGAACCCATCAGGCCGTTCTCGCCCCCGGTGACGGAGACGAGCTGAGCGTAGGACTGGTTGACCTGAAAGAGGTTGCCGCCGAAGAGGCCGAAGAACAGGATCATGAAGGAGGCGAGAACGGCCAGTATCTTGCCGAGCGTCTTGCCGTTCTTGCCGAAGCGGTCGGCCAGGCCCTTGGGCAGGTAGTGCATCGGGCCGCCGGAGACGGTGCCGTCGGCGTGCACCTCGCGGTACTTCACGCCCAAGGTGACCTCGACGAACTTGGTGGCCATGCCCAGCAGACCGCACAGGATCATCCAGAAGGTGGCGCCAGGGCCACCGATGGAGACGGCGACGGCCACACCGGCGATGTTGCCGAGGCCGACAGTGCCTGAGACTGCGGCGGTCAGAGCCTGGAAGTGGTTGACCTCACCGGCCGACCCCTTCTCGTCGTACTTCCCGCGCACCACGTCCACGGCGAGTTTGAATTTTCTGACCTGCACCAGCCCGAACCAGGTGGTGAAGACCAGACCTGCGATGACAAGCCAGGCAACGATGAGGGGCAACTCCGTACCGGCGACGGGGACGGAGTAGAAGACGACGTCCCCGAGCCAGGTGGCTATGGGTTCGAAGAATCCGCTGACAGCCTCGTCGACGGAGGTGGTGATGGAGTCGAGTGACACGGTGGCTACCTCGATGGCGCAGGGCCGGCGCCGGGGGGTGCGCCGGAAGATGTGCGGTCTTTGAGCGAACGCCGTTGTCCGATCGGCGACCCTGGGCTGACGTACCGCGGACTCGGAACGTGATCACCCTGGTCGTACTGCCGGTGCGTGCCGGCCGCTCCGAGTTGTGGCGAGGGGTGTAGCCACCTGCGGAGTTGCGCAGTTCTACCACGACCTTTGCGGTTTCTTTAGTGACGCAGGTCACATCACCATGCGTAATATTCGAAAGTCCCAGCGAACGAAATCAGACCGTTATTCAGATGGCCTGATCCGTTCATCGGACACTCATCCGCGATCGCACCGCAGGGCCCACGCCATCCCGTGATCCATCCATCCGCCTCAAGACCCTTCTACGTGCGGACCGAACGGTGACTCCGAGGGCAGGCCTACCCTGAAGGGCACACCATTGCCGGTCCTTCAGAGCCGGGGCATGGCGCGTCGTGGCCCTCGACTCGACCGCGCCCGACGAACGCCTCCCCGACCTGGCCTCCGCTCACGCCAGCGACGGCACCGGGCGCCCCACCGGTCCGGTCTGGAACCTTCACCCTGGCTACGTGCTACGTGCTACGTGCTGCGTCCGCAGGACCGGGTCGTCCTCGCCGCCACCCGCCAGGGCCTCGCCGACCTGCTCGGGCGACAGCTACGGATCCGCTCACGCCGCCCGGAGGCATAGGCGCATCTGCCCGTTTTGCCGCCTCCACACCCCATGTCCGATGCAGTACGTCGCTTGAATCGATGCGGGTCGGCCGGGACGCCTGGACGGTAGTGCCCGCCCCTGCCCCACACTTCGCGGTTGCCTGTCAGGACACATGGGCCAAAGGCGATCATGACGTCATGTGTGAGCACCGCACACCGGCGGCAGGGAAGGCGACTTCCATCTCCTCCTCCATCACGGCGAAGAAGCGCCGCCCATCGGACGACTGCCGGGACGTCGACCAGGCGTATCCCCTGCACGGGGCCATGGCCGTGTGCAGAGCATGGCGGCCGAGTCCCTGTCCTTGCCAGTGACTGGTGACGGCGATATTGGCTACGTATCCGATGCGGCACACAGGGCAGACCTGATACTCGAGGCAGCCCACCAGGCGGTGGCCCGAGTCCCGGACGGACACGGCCTGGCGGCCTGCGGGCAGCCCCGGGAACACGCGCTCGAAGTACACCTGCCGATCCACTCGGTCAGCCCCTGTCCACGATGCCTGGTCGGCCGATCTCAGCGGCAGCCGTCCATGTGAAGTCGCGGTCGGCGCTTGTCCGCTCCCTCGTGGAGCGGAAGAGGCTCGACGCCGACGTCCGGATGGAGCAGCCCCCGTCAGACATCCAAGACGAATGACCCGGGAGCGCGGCAAGAAACCTCGCAAGAGCACCCGAGTGGCGCAAAGGCGAACCTCATGCTGGACCACGTGTCGGCAGGACCCCGCTCATCCAACGGTTACGGCGCCCTGGCAGGCGCCTCCTCGTCCTATCGTCGCTCGGTTCCCGTGCCGCTGCCGTGCCCTGGCCCGCCCGGGCACGGGTGTCAGGGGTGCCGACGGCGTCGGCATCGACGGTCTCGGCCGTTTCCTCCGGCCGTCGCGGCAACGGAAGCGTAGAGAGCGGTGGGAACGGCCAAGAACACCGCGAGCTGCCCGTACGCTCCGCTCCACGGGCTGTTCGCCCACATCAGCGCGACGACTGCCGCCGCCAGGAGGATGAGCCCGCCGACGGTCTCGGTTCGCAGCGCGCGATGGCCTACCGCTCAGGCCATGGCGGCAGGCCGGGAAAATCCGCGCCCCTAGGCCGCCGACCAGACTTCCCGGCGCATCCCACGCTCCTCTCTTGTCTCGCTCCTCACACCGAATCGAGCCGTGGCTCAGCTGTCGCCCACAGGCCCTACGGCCGGACGCGGGGCTCCTTCGACTCGTGCTGTCTCGTCCCTCCGCTTCTCCCCCGGCTCTGAGGGCTGTGCGGTCCGCCGCCGGTCCAGACGGGTCACCACTGGCCCGGCCGTGACACCGTGCAGCACGACCGACACCAGCACCGTGAATGTCACCACCGCCCATAGCTCTCGCTCGGGAACCGAGAAGTCCTGCTGCCCCAGCGCGTAGGCGAGGTAGTACAGCGAGCCGATACCGCGGATCCCGTAGCCCGCCACGACCCACCGCTCCCAGCGCCTCAAGCGGCCCCCCAGCAGCCCGGCCCACCCGGCCAGCGGCCGGACCACCAGCAGAAGCAGCAGCCCGGTCGCGGCGCCCTGCCAGGTCAGCGGTGCCAGACCGCCCAGCGCGATGAACGCGCCCAGCAGGAACAGCAGCGTCGCGGTCAGCAGTCGCTCGACCTGTTCCACGAAGTCGTGCAGCACGTTGTGGAAGCCATGGGCGCGCTCCGCCGCCCTGACCGCGCAGGCGGTGGTGAATACAGCGAGGAAGCCGTAGCCACCGGCGAGTTCGGTCACCCCGTACGCCAGGAAGGGGTTGTGGATATGTAAGGGAGCACGGCTGACCTGCGGTCTCACAGGAATCACGCGGGATATCACGACACTTGGCGTGCCCGGAGTAGCCCCAGGTCACCCCGCGGATTCCCCGATCTCGTGCACCGCCAGGTGCCCGGGAGTGCCCGGAATCCGACGATGCGTCAGAACCAAGGGTCGCGTCCTCATGCCGCCCTCATGGGGCCGCGACGCCAGGACGATACGGGGCTGATCGACCTCGTCGGCAGCCTTGACGACCGCGACGCCTACCGGGAGACGGAGGCGAAGCGCCTGTTCCTCCACGTCCGCCACGGGCACTGCAACTCCCCTATCGCCGGGTGCACCCGGATTGAGCGCGGCGGGGAGCTCTCGCTCCCGCCATGATGTGATTCACGCCCACGAATGGGTCAGCCGCCTTGACCCGGCCACACTCTTGGTGATATCGGCGCCGAGTTGATCACGTTGGTGTGCTGGCCGGCGCCTCTCGAGTCGCACCAGCTCTCGAAGTCGGAGGGCTCAGAGGTACGAACCAAACTTCAGGTGCATGCCGCCCAGGTGCTGACCTAGCCTTCTCCGGCCGACGTTGCCTCATCGGCCAGCGCGCGCTTGGCCTGCTTCAGGCATCGTCCGCAAAGGCGCGCGCACGGCCTGGCCAGCTAGAAGCTGTTGCGAACGGCTGCGAACTGAACATCTTACGTGCATGCGTTGAGAGTTGAGGGCCGAGCCGTTGCAGGTGGAGGCGTTCGCGGGTCTGCGGATCCGGCACAGTTCGAGGACTTGCTGCGGGTGATGCGGGAGCGCGACGGCAATGGCCCCGCCGGCCGCCGCCCATGCACTCGGCCGTTGGCTGAGCGGGTGTTGCTGCAGGCCGCCTCGGCTCATCGGGCAGCTTCTGTGCGTGCCCTCAGGTCAGCGCAGGCCATCCGTGTCGTCGCACTCTTCGCCGACTGGGAGTGGCTGACGCTCGCCCCCCAGGGTCTCGCCGTAGATGACCGAGGAGACCGCCCTATCGTATGCATCGTTGAGGCCGTTACCGCTTGTGCCGAGCAGGTTCTCCCAGTCAATTCCCATACTCTAGAGCCTATCCGCACCGCTTGAGTCTCGACGATGAGGGACAGTGCGGATCTGCGGCTGCACGGCCTGGAAATGCACTGCTTGACGCGGTTGTCATGCCGTCCGAGCCAGCGCCATCGATCTGCGCGCCGTGTTCGGTTCACTGATGCGGCCTCTACGGCAGAGAACACCCGTGAGCGTCAGCGGGCGATCATGCGGCAGCTGTACGAGGACCTCGACGCGCGAATCTACGGTGCTGACGGCCACGCGGGCTGATTAGCAGCACGCAACCGGTCGTTCGCTCCTGCTGCGGGGCCGCGAGTTCAACCCAGCCGCCCGCAACAGCGTCATGCGCCTGGGTCTGTGACCTCTCCGGCCGGCTTGTTGCGGACATCACGCATCCGGACGTCGAGAGCGGCCTGGGTCTCAGGGTCGAGCTCGTAGTCGCCGGCGGTTTCAGGGTTGACATCCAGCGCGTGAGAGCGGAAGGCCTCCCGCTCAGCGGAGAGTTGCTGGATGGTCTGGGTGATCCGGTGGATCTTCTGGCGCAGTCTCTCCCATTCCTGCTCGGCGAGGGCGAGCTCGGCGAGCTGGCTCTGGATCTCAGCCTCGTTCTCGCGGGCGTAGTTGTCGCTGACCAGTGTGATCAGAGGGACTCCGAGAGCCCCGGCAGCGGTGACCGCCTCGTCGAGCCTGACCGCGCGAGTCTGCTGCTCGATGCGCGTGATGGCGGTGGAGTCAACGTTCGTGCCGAGCAGTGCGGCCATACGGCGCGCTAGCTCTGCCTGGCTGATGCCGAGGCGTTCGCGTTCTTGACGAAGTCGGCGGGCGAAAAGGTCCCCGGGCAGTGGGTTCATGGCGGTTTGGTACTTCCTGGTCAAGATCGCGATCGACGGGGTGCGTGCGCATGGCCCGCCCCGAAATCGAGCAGGCCAGCGTCGCAGCAGTACTGGAGCGGCACATTACACATCCCGCACTGCGGATTCCACAGGCGTCCGCCACGGCCCTGCGGTCGCGCACCGCGGTGCCGATTCACCTCGTTTCCGAGCGCTTTTCGACGCTTTATCGATAGACCCTTTGGCATGCCTCTGCGACCCGGCATTTGAGTGGGGTAGGTTAGTCACTGCAGATGCGCACTTATGCGAATCGAGAGGGGGCGATAGCATGCCACCGACCATTCCGGCTTCTATCGCTGACCTCCCAGGTGGACGAGCTGCGCTTGTCGCCTTGAGACTCACTGTCATGCCACCGAATGACTCGAAAGGCGAGAGGAAAGAACCGTGAAGCAGATCCACGAGGCAGCCGTCCTCACACAGGCCTCCCTGCCGAGTGCAGCCTGGGACCTGACCAGCTTCCTACAGAACGCCAAGTCCCAGATCCAGCTCTGGGGCGGTCTTCTGCTCATGCTGCTCGGTGCTGTCGGCCTGGTCTGGGGCGGCGTGCTTTTGATCAAGAAGCTGATGGCCAACCCGCAGTCCGCGGGCCAGCAGCAGGGCTGGGGCACGATCGCGCTCCTCATTCTCGTCGGCGGAGCCCTGGGCACTGGCGGGTGGTCGCTGATCTCGACGGTCGGTTCCGGCGGCCAGCAGACCATCACGGACCTCGGCGGCGGCACGGTGATCGTCCAGACCGTTGATCAGTTCAGCAGGCTCCTGAGCGGCCCCTCCAAGTAAGAGGCCGTGACAGACCGTGCACACGACCGGAGACAAAGGCGTCGAGCGAACCGGGTCGGTTGAGGTGCAAAGGCCTCCTCCGGCCCGGTTCGCCATATCCGGGCCCGCAGCACGGTGCAGGCACGAAAGAGAGCAGAACATGGGGATCAAGGACAAGGCACTGACATTCAGCAGGAAGTTCAAGCTCGACTCGCACCACGCGATCGAGCGTTTTGGGGTGTCCTTCGGCATCTTCGCGGTCACGGGCGCGATCGCAATCAGCGCATCGGGGGCCTCGGCGTACCAGGCGGAGCGGGACTCGCTGTCGCAGACGGCGCTGTACACCAGCGACTTCAAGACGTCGAAGACGAATCTCGACGGCACCGTCGACGGGATCTACACCAACGAGAGCGGCAACAAGGCGCTCGTGATGATGCACTTCAGTCCGACCGCCCAGATCTCGTACAACGCCGCGGACTACAGGGCGTTCCTGCTCGGGTCGGACACCTCGCTGAATAGCGAGCCGGTCAGCACCAGCGGGATCAAGGGCTCCTTTTACGCCTTCGGTTCGACCGGCTACATCGGGGTCCTCCTAAACGCCGACCGACCCTTCGACCGCCAGGTGTTGAACCTGACGGTCCGTGCGAACGCCGAACTCACCACGCCCGGAGCCGAGCAGACGCAGAGCAGCGGCAAGCTGGCCGGCGACGAGACCTTTTCCAAGTACGACCAATGGCGGGTCTTCTTCAACCCCGGCGCGTCCGGGGTCCAGAAGATCGCTGCGCTCGACGCCCTGGCCTTCGACCCGGCGCAGGCCTACTACGAGGTCGCGCTTAAGGAAAAGGAGGCCGAGGCCAGGGGTGCCCTGGACCAGAAGCTCGTCGAGATGCGCACGAATCTGACGCAGATTCAGTCGTACACCTCCGACCTGCAGACGACGAAGATCGACGGCCTGTTCCTGCGTCCGCCGACCGTTCCGGTCTCGATCGCCACCGACAAGATCACGGGCGTCTCTGCGGCCGAGGCCAAGGACGGCGTCTCGACGCTGGCGCTGCAGACCAACCACGTCGCCCCGGGCGGCTTCGACCTCAACTGGCGTGCAGGCAACGTCTACGACGGCTACCTCGATGCCCTGGTGCCGGCCGGTCAGAGCTACACCCAGTTCTTCACCAAGAAGCGTGATGAGGGCTCGGATCCGACGAGCCAGCAGATCTCGGACATGCAGTGGCCCCTCTCGGACGGCACCAGCCTCATCGAGGATTACCAGTCCTCTGACGTGACGATGCGCCCTCTCATGAACATCATGAACAACCTTTCACAGGCGTATCAGAACTACTCCCGGAACAAGGCGCAGTACGAGTCGGATTTGTCGCTCGACTTGCTCCGACTGGACGCGAGCCTGCGGGACGTGCAGTCCAACAGCACCATTCGAGACGACAAGACGTTCCTCACCACGCTCCATTGAGTGCGGCAATGAAGTGACGCATCCCGTTACCTGGCATTGAGCCGGAAAGGAACGCGACATGGCCACCGACAAGCCGAATCGGAGTCTCAAGAAGGGGACGACGAAGGGTCAGCCGAGCAGGTCGGTGAGTCAGGGGATGCCCCGGCAGGGTCGCGGGACCAAGAGCTTCGGCCCCAAGGGAGGCATCGAGAAGCCTTCCACGGGCAAGACCAGAGTGCCCAAGCAGCGCAAGGCGGCCGGTGCCGCGAATGCCGGGTCGAAGAGCAAGCAGGGCATGAACGGCGTCGCCTGGAACATGGCCGGAGGCGCGGCCCAGAAGGCGATCGGGGGAGACGGCAACAGCGCGACCCGCCGTAACGCCGGGCGTTACGCAGGAGCTGCCGTCTCCGGTGCCGTGGCCGGCGCACAGGCTGGCGGGCTTCCGGGAGCCGCTGCTGGCGCGGCGAAGAACGTCGGCGTCGAGGGGGCCCAGGACGCGGTCAAGGGCGTGTCCAAGGTCATCGGTGGCAGCCCGGACGCCAAGCAGGCCGACCAGTGCGAGCTAGGTGCTGGCGGCACGGGCTACGAGCGTGGTGCGTCGAAGGACGACGAGGGCCTGGGCTCGAAGGCGGCCAAGGGCGTTGCCGTCGGCGGTGGCGCGGCTGCTGCTCCGCCGGTCATGGGTGTGATCACGGCCATGGCCTTCCTGCACTGGCTCAAGTCTATGTTTTTCGCCGCCATGGCGATGGCCGTCAACGGCGGAAAGTTGCTATGGACGATCATCGTCAACATCGCTAAGGCGGTTGGTCATGCGATCGCTGCGCCGTTCATGGCGCTCGGCAGCTTCATAGCCAAGGGGGTCGGCGCGTTCCTGGGTGTCGCTGTCACGGCGATTGCCCCTGTAGCGGCATTAATGTCGGGTGCCGTCACGATGACCGCCATCTTGGCCACGCTGGGCCCGGTTCTCAACTCGACGACGCTGGCAGAAGGCAGCATCAACGCGAACGGGACGGCGTGCGTCGTCAACGCGGGTAGCGTCGGCGACGGTTCCGGGGCCACCGTCCCGGCGGGCATGGAGAAGAACGCCAAGGAGATCTACTCGGTGCTCAGCAGCTGGGGGATGCCGAAAGAGAACATCGCGGGCATCCTCGGCAACTGGTCGCAGGAGTCCGGGATCGACCCGACGAGCGTGCAGAACTTCCCCACGGGGACATATGCCATGACCGCCGGGAAGGCCAGCGCCGCACAGAACACGGACAACGGCATCGGTCTCGGGCAGTGGACGTTCGGCCGCAACACGTTGCTGCGCCAATACGCGAAGAGCAACGGCATCGACTGGTTCATGATTAAGGCCCAGTTGGCCTTCATGATCGATGGGGACAACCCGGGCGATGTCACGGTCTTCAAGGGCATGCTCAAGACGTCGCAGGGCTCCCCGCGTGCGGCCGCGCTGCACTTCCACGAGAACTGGGAGCGTTCGACTGACGGCGCGGCCGGGCTCACCGCACGAGGTGACAACGCCGAGATGTGGTTCGGCAAGATGAGTGGCTGGTCGGTCGACAGCTCGATCGTGGGCGGTGTCGAGAACATCGTCGGCGGGATCATCGAGAACATCGTTAACGGCATCAACACGATCCGGAGCAACTGCAGCACCAAGGGCGGTACTTCTGTCTCATTGAAGGACGGCGGGATGACCCAGGAAGAGGCTCAGGCCCTCGTCGACCTCTTCAACAAGGAGGGTGACAAGTTCCTCGACGACCGCTACGGCGACCAGGGTGGTCCTGGCTCGTGCGGACGCAACCATGCTGAGAACTGCGTGTCGTTCTCGACCTACTTCGTGAACAAGTACACGACGTTCCAGACCTACCCGGCCGGTGACGGCAAAGAGACTGCGTACACGATCGCGAGCGCGACCGGCAAGCAGTTGTCCTCGACACCGACGCCGTATTCGGTGGGTTCCGGCCCGGGCTCCGGTCCTGCTGGCCACACCCTCGTGGTGCTCGGCGTCCGGGGCGACAAGGTCATCCTCGGCGAGGCCGGCTACTGCGCCTACATGGGCCGGGTCCGTGTCGACAGCGCGGCGCGGATGGCGGCCGAGGGTTGGAAGTTCGTGGACATGTCGAATTCGATGCTCCCCTCCGGCGAGATCAAGACGGTCTGATGCGCTGTATCTGATCTGGGAGTGAGAAGCCGGTGCCGGGCGATCTGGGCACCGGCTTCTTCATGCCCGGTACAGGCCCTGCGTGTCGGCGTCGTTTTTCGGAGCCACTATTGAATGGACTATGAGTCGGCCTCGAATACCTTTCGGGATAGACTTGAGTCGCTTATGGGCGTAACGTGGAGTGAGGAGTTTGTTCCGTGACGACAGTCCATGACGAGTCCGAGAGCACGGGCCCCGAGCGGGAGACCGGGGCGATGCCCGGGGAGAAGCCCGCGGCACCGAAGACGCGCAAGAAGGTCACCGGAGCTGAGCTCGAAGAGTGCTTCGCGGGCTGGACGATGCGCCAGCGCGAGAAGGTCCAGGTGCGCACCCCTGAGGACAACGCACGTTTGATCCGGCGCAGCGTCACCGCAGTGATGGGCGTCGGGATCCTCGCCCTGGTCGTCGCCACGGGCGTGGCCGGCGAGAGCTTCAAGGCGAGCACGGCGGACAACGAGGCCCAGATCGTCCAGCTCAAGGGGCAGCTGGATGATGCCCAGTCCACGCCCGTGGAGGCGGACGCCGGCGCGCAGTTGTCCAAGCTCACCGAGGCGGCAGCCGCCGACGCGAAGAAGGTCGCGACCGGGGAGCAGACCTTCGCCACGTTGCACCACCAGGCCAGCGTCCAGCCCAGCCCGAACAACGGGGCCCCGAACCAGGCCACGCTGGAGATCATCAAGCACCGCCGGGACATGGCCCCGCTGTTCAGCAAGCACTCCTTCCTGGTCAGTGACAAGGAGGCGTACAGCACCTCGTCGCTGACGCCGTTCGACGCGACCACCGAGATCGATCCGCGCCACGCCTGGTACATCCGCTACGACGGCCAGAACGCAGCTGCCCCGAGCACGTACGCGTGGAAGGTCGAGACGGTGATGCCCGACCTGAGCATGAAGAACGTCTCGGGCGTGACAAACCAGGCGAAGGTCGTCTGGCTGTGCCGGGACACGAAGAGCGGCGAGGTGCTCGCCTGGGCGAGCGCGCGCTACGTGCACAACGGCAGGACGGGGGCCTTCGACCACTTGGCGCTCGTGGTGACCGCCGCTGGGGCCCAGTACGAGAACCCCGCAATCAAGATGCCGGCCCGGCCCGGAGTCCGCGAACCCAGCGGCACGGGCGCACAGAAGAAGGGCGGGAGGCGATGACGGAGCAGACGGCAGCACCCACACGGCGGGGATTCTTCCGGCGCAACCTCCCGGTCCTGGTGACGGCAGCGGTCCTCGCGGTTGTCGCGACGGTTGCTGGCGCGACCTGGAGCAGCCTGCACGCGGCCCTGGCTGAGCAGGAAACCCGGATCAACGACGTCGAGGGACATCTGGCAGGCATCCAGAAGAAGAACGCCGAGCAGGTGAACGCGGACGTTACGGCGGCTATGGGGGTCAGCCAAAACCGGCTGAGCACCGACGGCGAGCGCATCAAGTCGCTGCTTTCCATGGCCTTCACGTGGGACTCGGGACAGAGCTACGAGGCGGCGCGCGAGAGCCTGAAGAGCCGGTTCGACCTCGCCGAGAACGAGACGTTCCTGAAGTCGTTCATGCCTCCGTCGAGGTTCAACGAGGACTCCCAGGGGCGGCGTTACTACTACATCGACACGGTCGGCCTGAACTCGGCTCTGGGCGAGGATCCGGGCATCGAGGTCGTCGATGTCAAGGCGGGCGTCTACACCTACGCCATCCTGGCCGACGTCGAGGTCACCTCCGACGCGGTGTCCCAGAACAAGGCGAGCAAAGCCAGTGTCACGGCGCACCGGCGCGCGCTGCTCTTCGTCACGGTCGACGCCCAGGGCAAGGTCTCGAATCTCTCCGGCGTCCCGGCGAGCGGCGAGACTCACTATTCCGGATGACTCATACCACCTTTCAACTCACCCTATTGATAGAGTCGCCCTGGTATTCGAGTGAAACGGCAAGTTGAGGACCAATGGCATCGACACAGACCGATGAGTCGAGTGGGGGCGCAGTGCGCAAGACGCGCTTCGTCGCGACGTCCGCGTCCTCGCAGGAGAGCACGGACACTCCTGAGCAGACGGATCCCGCGGGCGGTCTGCGCAAGCGCACCCTCGTGGCCGGCGTGAGCATGGGTGTGGGCGCACTGCTGTGCTTCGCACTCTCCGCGGGGTTCTCCGGCGGTCAGAGCGCGGTGATCGATACGGCTGCGCCGGAGGTCTCCTCTTTGCGGGAGCAGATCAGGATCACCGAGGCGAAGACGGCGGCGCTGCCGAAGGCCGACGACGCCGAGCGTGGTCTGACCGCGGCCCTGACGGCGGCTGGTCAGGTCGCGAAGCTGCAGAACGACTACCGCTACCTGACGCCCAGTGTGGCGGCAGACGGCGGCACGCTCGACACGGCGATGTCTCAGTCGACGCTGCGCAACCTCATCCCCTACTTCGCCCCGTCGGTGCACCAGGCGGACCTGGGGCCGTGGTACCTGCTCGCCAGTGACAAGGACGTGGTGGCCGGCGTCGGGATCCCGATGAGCTTCAACTCCGGCTTTGAGTGGGTCGCCCAGATGCCCTACCTGGTCAACGACGACAGCACCATCACGGTGACCTGGCTGGCAATGGAGACCAGTACCGGTGCGGGCGAGAGGCCGGCGGTGCTGGCCTGGGCCCGCGCCGATTACGACCAGGTCCGCAAGGCGTTCGTGAACATCCAGACCGGCATGACGGCCACCGGCGAGGCCCTGAAGCAGGAGGCGAAGACACCGTGAACGAGGAGATCAAGGACAAGCTGCTCCAGCACGCCGGGAAGATCCTGCTCGGCGGCACCGGGGCACTGCTCGCGCTCTCGGTGGTCACGCTCGGAGCCAGCCTGCTCAGCGACGGCCCGGCCGCGTCGGACACCCAGGCCGATGCGGTTGTTCACAAGCTCGGAGGCAACCTCGGCGACGCCCGGGCCAAGGTCGCAACGCAGCACACGGCGCTGCTGGTTCAGCTGCCGGGCGTGGACATCGAGCGGGTGAACCGTGACAGGGCGACGGGCCGGTCCCTCCTGCTCAGTTTCACGGACAGCTCGGTGTCGACCCGGACCGTCAAGGAGCAGCAGGTACTGCTCGACGCGCGCTACGCCTTCCTCGACCACAAGTCCCGGGTGCTCACCGAGTTCGTGCCGGAGTGGATGACGGCGGCCAGAGCCACGAAGGGCGCTGGGACGACGTACACGCTCGCTGATCTGGACATCGATGTGAGACGGGTGCAGGGCCTGAACTACTCCTACTCGGGGGTGGCCCGGCTCGATCCGGTCCGTGTCGGACCGGATGAGAACAGCGCTGCCAAGAGCGAGTTCGTGGTCTTCACCTACGCCACCTCTCAGAACGGCACGGTGACGTCGCTGGACGCCTACCGGGCCTCCAGCAAGACCCGCGACGCCCCCGCTGCCGCCAGCGAGGAACAGCCCACCCCCAAGCCGACCAGGTGAGCGAAGCGCCCACCGCTTCAGCACGCACCAAAGAAGACCCCGACGAGACGTAAGGACACGAACATGTCGACCCAGACCCTGGAGAAGACCGAGACGACCGCCCCGACAAGCACGACCGCGACGGCGAAGAAGACCACGGCGAAGCCCGTGAAGGAACAGAAGGACTCAAAGCTGCGCACCGGATGGCGGCGTCTGGCCCCGAAGAAGGAGACCGGCAGGTTCTCCGTCGTGGGGTGGGCGGGATTCTTCCGGGCCATCGTCCTTCTCGCCGACTACCTGTTGGCGTTCATCACGGCCATGGTCATCATCCCGCTGCTGGGCGCATGGCTGCACCAGCAGTCGGGCACATCCCGGGGTGCGCTCAGTGCGGACGGAAGCATCGCCATGTGGCTGATGCCGCTCCTCTTCCTGGTCGCACTGCTCGCCGCAGGCGAGATCGTCATGATGCGCGGCATGTGGCGCAGGGCAACGCGGATGATCGCGAAGATCCGGGACGCCCGTGGCGAGGCGACCGGGGCCGACGCCACGCCGAAGTCCACGACAAGGACCACCAACCAGAGTAAGACCAACCGCAAGAGGAGCAAGTGATGCGCACCGCAGGACTGACGATGAACGACGTATGGGCCCACCGTGTCCTGCGTGAACGAGGAGTGGAGACGTACCGGCTGGAGGGGGTGAACGCCGAGCTCGGCGTCATGGTCGAACTGCTCGACCTCAAACACCGGGGCAAGGAGGAGAACTACCGCCCGTATCTGCACATGACGGGCGAGCTGCGCTCGGTCACCCCGGCCAAGGCACTGCCGTTCGGCATCTCCCAGGTGACCTACTCCCCCGGCCAGGGCGAGAAGGTAGACGCCTTCTACGAGTTCGACAACCAGCAGCTGGTCGTGCTCGCCAGCAAGGGCTACTTCACGAGCGGCTTCGCCGTGCCCGAGCAGGTCACTGGGATCGAGTGGGAGCTGCCGGCCACGGCGGACATGCTCGTGCTCGCTCCGTCAGGGGCACAGACCGAAGACGATACGGCCGTGGTCTTCACCCAGATCCACGACATCGGGGGCTTGGAGATCGATCTCGAGTCCAGCGGCTACGACCTCGCCGACTACTTCGCCGACCACTCCAAGGACGGCGTCCCACGGGCTGAGGCTGTGGTCGATGCGCGCGGGCTGAAGGCGCCTTCGGACGCGATCAACTCGCTGTTTACCGAGGACGAGCTGGGCCTGGACACTGAGGTCAAGCAGGTCGTCGGAGCGCCCGCGCCTGAGGCAGCGCCGGTCGCTGACGGCATGAGCGCACGTCTGCAGCAGATCGAAGCGGAGATCGCCGCCGAACAGGAGCAGTACCAGACCGAGCGTGCGAGCACCGAGGGCACCACGGAGAACCTCTACCGGGAGCGCGTGGCTGGGGCTCTGCACCAGGCCGAGGAGCAGGAGGAGGTGTTCGCTCCCCCAGTTCCGGCCCGTGAGGCGCAGCGCGACCTGAACCTGGATCTCGACCTGGAGCTGGAGGAGCAGGAACAGGAGACCCGGCGACCTGAGCTCAAGCCCGCTCCGAGTCTGGACAAGCGCAAGCTCCAGGTGGCCCAACGTGCGGCCGATCTGGACTTCGGCGAGAACGGCGAGCAGAGCCTGGGGTCTTGAGGACGGATCAGGCATGACGAGCGCGCGGCCCCGGTTGCTGGTGGACAGCAGCCGGGGCCGTAGTGCGTCGGTACCGATGCCGGAAGGAGAGCGACGATGGGCCTGAAGCAGGACATCATCGTGGTGAACGAATTCAGCGTGCCGCTGCCCGGCGGCAAGGGATCACGCGGCGCGACGCCGGGCGACTACGTCACCCGGTACATGGCCCGCGAGCAGGCGACCGAGTCGCTGGCTCCCATCCAGCGCCTGCGCACCGACGACTTCATCATGCGCTACATGGCGCGGGAGTCTGCCGTCGAGCGCGCCGGCATCTCGCGGAGTGCGGCGAAGCATGAGATGCGCCAGGCCCAGGGCGACGGCGGCGTGGCCTTCGGCTACGGCTCGGTCTCACTCTCCGACGAGCAGCTGCGCGCGGCCGGCAACGACATCCAGCAGCACTTCGAGAACGGCAAGACCGTGCTCAAGACGGTGCTGTCCTTCGACGAGGAGTACCTGCGGAAGCACCGCATCATCGACGAGGACTTCCACTGCGAAGCCCGCGGCGACTACCGCGGCCACATCGACCAGATGAAGCTGCGCATGGCGATCATGCACGGCCTGGAGCGGATGAGCTCGGGCACCAGCGGCTTCGACGACCTGCGCTACGTCGGGGTCATCCAGGTCGACACCGAGCACGTGCACTGCCACCTGGCCATGGTCGACGGCGGCAGGGGCCAGGTGACGAAGAACGGTACGCAGCGCGGCAAGCTCCTCGACCGGCACAAGTTCAGGCTCCGCCGCGGTATTGACGCCTGGCTCGATGAGAAGCAGGCGGTGGCTCATCTCTCCAGCGCCGTCGGCTACGAGAGGCGCAACGTCACCACCTTCATCAAGCGGTGGGCGCACGAGCGGATCCGCGCCGAGTCCCTGCCACAGTTCCTGCTCGCCTGCCTGCCGGCAGACCGAACGTTGTGGCGCGCCGACTCGAATGACGCCCGCATGCGCAAGGCGAACCACCTGGTGACCGAGCTCGTGGAAGAGCAACTAGACCGTGCCGGGTCCCCGATGCCGGAGGCCATGGAACGCATCGTCGACTACGCCAACGAGCGCCGCGCGAAAGAGTCTCTGAGCACGGTGGAATGGCAGAAGCTGGTCGAGCAGGGACGTACGCAGATCATGGAGCGCGCCGTCAACGGCATCTACCAGATGCTGCGGGCCATGCCGGAGTCGGAGCTGCGGGTGCGCACGCCAATGCTCGAAGTCATGGGGATGGACTATCAGCAGATGGCGGTGCTCGCCGCGGACCGGCAGGGCGAAGACCAGCATACTGAGGCCGACTTGGTCTCCTTCGGCTTCAGACTGCGCAGCTACGCCTCACGCCTGCAGCACCACCGGGAGAAGGCCGGGGTCTACCGCGACCTCGCGCACCAGTGGGAACAGGCCGAGAAGGCCGACGTCGCCGCCGAGGACTCGCGCCCGCTCTACGACTTCTACCGCTTCGAGGAGAACTACCACCGGCGGCTGATGAGCAAGTACCGGCACTTCCTGCCCTTCCCCGGGGACGCCGGCCAGTGGTACGAGGAGCAGCAGGACGTGGCGACCTACGGTCAGCGGCTGCTCTCGCTCATGGCGCTGCGCGCGGATGCCTCCCTGCAGCGGATGAGGGACCCCGAGGAGGCCGAGAACCTGGGCCGGACAATCTACGATCAGCCCGGCGGCAGGCTCCTGACCGAGGGCAAGCGCGGCCGAGCGGTGCTGGACGCGCGCATCCGGACGATGAAGCAGTCCTATGACCAGAAGCTGGACAACCTGCGGGCCGATCTCGCTTCCTCCGACCTGGTGCTGCGCGTGGGGTCGAGCGCCGAGGATCAGGCGAGTACGGAGACCGACGCGGTCAGCACGGACTTCAAGATCGTCGTCGGTGCCGCGTATGACTTCGACGAGGTCAAGGCCCTGGACCTGAACCACCTGGGATACGACTTCGTCACCGACGTCGAGATCGGGCCGCACGCACACCAGACCTTCGTCGAGACGACCAGGGACCGCCGGCGGCTGCTGCTGGCGGCGATGGACTACCTGGACCAGTCCGGCCAGGCCGAGGCAATTCCCGATCTGCCGGTGGACGATGTCGCGGCGATGACACGGGTCTCCCGGAAGCTGGCACCTCAGCAGACAGACGAGGACTCCGGCACCCTCGTGTTGCGCTCCCGGATCGCGGAGCTGCGCGCCGGGCGCGAGCAGGTCGAGCGGATGCGACGGTCCAAGGCTTCGTCACTGGACGCCGACCTCGTCGTTCGGGTCCAGGCTCAGGTCGATCAGGCTGTGGCCGCAGCGGACGCCGGAATGGCATCCGATTCGCAGTCATCTCCCATCTCGATCGACTTTGAACGTGAGCAGAAAGATTAGTCGCAGGTCTTGTCGAGTGCTCTATGAGAGTATTAGCGTGAAGAGCGTTCAGCGGGGACTTAATGCCTTGTCTGGATGATGTGACTGATCGCGGTCGACTTGTCAGAGGGCAGTCGGAACAAGTGGAAGGAAGAGATCATGGCACTTCTCAGGGGCAAGGGCGCGATGACCGGAGTCAACCTCATCGCGAAGGTCTACAAGAACGACGTCACCAAGGACCGCAAGTCCCAGTACGCCGACGTCCAGCTCGATGCTCGAGATCCGCGCGGTCCGGAGCAGACGAACCTGCATCTGAAGTCCGATCGGGTTCAGGGTGAGGACGGCAAGGTCCGCTACAACAACGGCGCTCCGTACTCCACCGGCCAGATGGAGGAGATCGTCAAGGCCGCGGGTCCGAACACCGAGCCGATCCTGAACAAGGACGGCACCGAGGTCGGAACCATCTACGGCTTCAAGGGCAACGTAATGCCCGCGACGCGCGGCACTGGCCTGGTGGTTAACACCAAATCCGTCGAGGCCTCCGAGTTCAAGGTCGACGACAAGACGCTGGACAACCAGTTCGCGTCCATGCGCGCTGCCCACGAAGCACGGGCGGCAGCCAAGGAGTCGCAGGCTCAGGCCCCGGCCCCCGAGACCAAGCAGGAGCAGGCAGCCGAGGTCGAGGCCGAGGAGCCGGCGGTCGGCTGAGACCGAGTCAAGCCTCATTCGAAAGGCCCCTGGATGTCACTTGGCGAACTCGCCGTCGTCGCAAGCGGAATGCCTCGACATACTCGCGGCGCCGCTCCTTTCAGGGCGAGCAGCCCTCTCCGCAGGGCTGCCCCACAGACACACCGGCGCATCTCGTGTGCCGGTGTGTCTGTGGGGCAGCCCGGTCATCCCGAACCCCGACTGAGCAACGACATGAACCACAGCGTGATCGGCCCCAACCTGGAATGGCCAGCCATCCGTACCGGCCCGGGTGTGGCCTACAAGAAGAAGCGGCAGCTCGATTCGGCCGGCGAGTTCTACGTGCTCTGCTCCGCCAAGAACCGCTATGGCAACCGCTGGTACTACGGCGAATCCTTCTCCAGCGGCTCGTACGGCATGAAGGGCTGGGTCGCCGCCAGCTGGTTCTAGCACCACCGTGCGCCGCCGACGCGACTCGCCCCCAGACGCCGGTGTCCGACGTCGCGTTCATCGCCTGACCACCGACCTCTCGCCGTGTACGCGGTGACCATCGCCGTCCTGGTGGCTCTCGAAGGCGCGGCGACCGTCGCCCTGCGCACCCTGCGCGCCCACCTCATCCCGACCGCCGTCTTCGGCAGCACGCTCAGCATGACCAGCGTGCTGGTCGTGGTGCCGATGCCCGTGACCAGCGTGCTGGTCGCCGCCCTCCCCGCCGACGCCCTGCCCGGCCTGCTCCTCACCTGCGCCGCCCTGCAGGGCGCGGCCATGGCCCTCGTCTTCCGAGGCCTGTGGCACCACCGCGCCTCCTACGCGCCCAGCCTCACCGCTGCCGATCCCGCGGCCACCGGCCCCCCCTGCCACGGCCGACACGCCGCGCGCGGCCTGATCCCGGTCCAACCCGCCCTAATCTCCTGGGAGTTCACCGTGTCCCACCCCATGCTGCTCGTGATCGGCTGCGGCCCGCGCCCCATGCGGAGCTACCTGCTGGAGCAGACCGCGGCCCACTACCCGCTGCTGCTGATCAACGACACACCGCTGACCTGGCAGAAGCCCTACGTCATCGACCACGAGGTGGCCGATCTGAGCGACCCGATCGCGGTTAATGCTGCCGCCGCGTCGCTCGCCGTCCGCTGGCCCATCGCTGGCGTCGTGACCTGGGACGAGTACTACCTGATGACCGTCGCCCGCCTTGCCCAGAGCCTCGGCGGCCGACCCGGCAACAGCCTCGCGGCTATCGTCTCCGCCCGCGACAAGGCCATCTCCCGCCAGCGCTTCGCCGCAGCCGGCGTCCCCTCCGCCGCCTCCACCTGGGTGCACACCCTGGACGCCGCGGCCTCCGCGGCCGAACGCGTCGACTACCCGGTCGTCCTCAAACCCGCTGCTCACGCCGGCGGCATTGGTGTCGTCCGCGTCGGCACGATCACCGACCTGCCCACTGCCTGGTCCATCGCCTCCGCCGGCGCCGCCCACCAGGGCCCCGAGGGAGACGGCGTGCTCGTGGAGGAGTACCTCGACGGACCCGAGGTCTCCGTGGAGACTGTCACCCATCGCGGTGTCACCAGCGCCGTGGCCGTCACCCGCACGTCGGTCGGTTTCGACCCCTACTTCATGGAGACCGAGCACAGCGTCACTGCCGACGACCCCCTCCTGTGCGAGGTCTCGCCCGTCGCCGCAGCCGCTCTGGAGGCTGTGGGCATCACCCACGGAGTCAGCCACGTTGAGATCCGCCTCACCGAGGACGGACCGAAGGTCATCGAAGTCAACGCGCGCCTGGGCGGCGACCTCATCGGCGAACTCGTGCGCCTGGCCACTGGGATCTCCCTGCCCCTGGCCTCCGCCGCTCTCGCCTGCGGCGAGATCCCCGACTTGCGCCCCGTTCGGCAGCGAAGCGCCGCCATTGGCATGATCTACCCGCCGGCCGCAGGTCTTGTCACCCACCGTGAGCTACTCCCTGGCAACGACCATCATCTGGAGCACTTCCAGTGGCTGTGCGACGTCGGCGACGTCGCCACGCTCACCCCGTCCAGCACCACGCCGAACAACATCCGCTGCGGCTTCGCGGTCGTCAGTGGTGACAGTGCGCATGACGCCCAGCAGCACCTCGACGAGGTTCTTGGCCGTGTCGTCGTGGAGGTCACCTCCGAGGCGCAGCGCGCCGCCTGACCACGCCGTAAGGCCGGCACGGAGGGGAGCAACGAGGCCCCGCCAGGGAGCGCTTCAACCACCAGTTCGAGCAGCCCCAGACTCCGGAGGGCACCGAGTCCGAATACGGCGGGTGGGCGACCGCGACCAGCGCACGGAACGAAGGGCCCCGGAGTGGACTCCGGGGCCGGGGCCTTTCTTGTTCTCCATTCAAAGCCTTATCCAATGCGACTCATGATAGGATTTTGACTGCTTTTCCAGTTGAATCCTCAGTTCAGTCGAGAGGTCTTGCGCGGCATGTTCCACGAGGCACAGCTCAACGAGCGCTACCCACTCCTGTCTAAGCTCTCGGAGCCGCTGAAGAAGGCTGAGCGCGACATCGTCGGCCGTGAGCACGAGACGATGCAGTTGTTGGCCTCGATGAGCCGTCCCGAGCTGTGCAATGCGCTTCTACTGGCCGAGGCCGGAACGGGTAAGACCGCATTGGTCCAGGCCACGATGCTCGTGGATCCGGATCGCCTCTATCTCGAAGTGGACCCGGCGCGCATGATCTCCGAGGCGGGCAACGCCGAGAACATGGCCGCGATACTCAAGGGCTTCTTCGACGAGGCCGAGGACTTTGTCAAGGTCGAGAAACACGAACTGGTGCTCTTCATCGACGAGTTCCACCAGATCACCCAGCTCTCCGACGCCGCCATCGAGGCGATCAAGCCGGTCCTCGCGGCCTCGGGGACCCGAGGCATCAGGATCATCGCGGCGACGACCTACGAGGAGTTCCACAAGCACATCTCACCGAACCAGCCGCTCGTCGAGCGCCTGCAGCGCATCAACCTCAACCCGCCGGACCAGGCGACGACCATCAAGATCCTGCAGGGCATGGCCGAACGGTACGGCGTGGCCGACGAGTTCTACGACGACCACATCTTCCGGCAGATCTACGAGTACACCCAGCGCTACATGCCGGCCAGCGCCCAGCCGCGCAAGTCGATCCTCGTGCTCGACTCCATGGTCGGCTGGCATCGCCTGACGCACCGGCCGTTGGACCGGGACCTGCTCTCAAACGTGCTCATGGAGTCCCTGAACGTGAACGTCGCATTCCGGGTCGACGGCGCAAAGATCAAGAAGCAGCTGGACGCCAAGGTGTTCAGCCAGGACTGGGCGACCAGCGCGGTGGCGCGTCGTCTGCAGTTGTCGGTGGCGGACCTCAACGACAAGGGAAAGCCAATGGCGAGCCTGCTGTTCACGGGCTCGACTGGTGTGGGGAAATTCTGCATCGACTCGACGCAGGTGCCGGTCTACTCGAGCGATGGCGAGACCACCTGGAAGCTGCACGGCGACCTGCTCCCGGGCGATAGAGTATTCGGTCGCCAAGGTCGCCCGGTCGAGGTGCTCGGACACTTCCCGCAGGGCATACAGGACGTCTACCGGGTCACGCTCTGGGACGGCCGGACTCTCGACGTTGGAGGACCGCACTTGTGGACGGTCTACACAGCCAAGCAGCGGTCGAAGAAGCATGCGGGCAAGGACGTCGCGCCGATGGTCCTGAGCACGCAGGAAATGGTCGAGCGTGGCGTCGTGCGCACCTACCCCGGCGACTCTCGGGAAGATCTGAAGTTCTTCATCCCGGCGAACGGACCGGTGCACTGGCCGGAGCAGGACTTCGACGTCGAACCGTACGTCTTGGGCGTCCTCATCGGGAACGGGTGCCTCACTGAGAGGCAGCTGACGCTCTCGTCTGACGGGGACGACGCCGACCACACCGTGTGGATGGTGGGCGAATGGCTGGGGTCGGCACCGAAGTCGTACGGACGCAACTACAGCTGGGTTTTCCCTGTCGGTGTTGGCCCGGTGGAGGACCGCCGCGATTCGCTGTACCAGACGAAGTACGTGCTCGCCTCAGTTCCCGATCTGATCGGTGCACGCTCGGCGGAGCGCCGTATCCCGGAGAGGTACAAACACGGATCGGTACAGCAGCGGTGGGCACTGGTGCGGGGCCTTTTCGACACCGACGGATCGATCGGCGGCTCGAACGACCGCTTCAACGTCTCGTACTCGACGTTCTCCAAGGGGCTCGCGGAGGACCTCCGGGAGGTGTTGTTCTCGCTCGGCGTCTCGAACACGATCAAATTGTGGACGCGCACGAAGGAGGGCGGGCGCGAACTGGCCGAGTACGGCGTGCATGTGAAGGTCGGCAACGAGGATAAGGCCCGGTTCTTCTCCCTCCCCCGCAAGCACGAGATCGCACGGCGGGCGGTCATGGAGACCTCGGGTCGTCAGCGCGTGAAGAAGTTCGACATGGTCGGCATTGCGTCGATCGAGAAGCTGCCGGAGCAGCAGAGCTCGTCGTGCATCTACGTCAACGACAAGGAGCACCTCTACCAGGCTGGTCAGTTCGTGGTCACGCACAACACGGAGCTCACGAAGCAGCTGGCGCGACTGCTGTTCGGCGATGACCAGCGGCACCTCATCCGGTTCGACATGACGGAGTACGCCGAGGACTCGTCGTTCGCGGCGTTCCGTTCCGAGCTCACCAAGCGCGTGTGGGACCTCTCCCACGCTGTGCTGCTCTTCGACGAGGTCGAGAAGGCCTCGGCGATGGTGACTCGCGTACTGCTGCAGGTGCTCGACGACGGCCGACTCAACGACGACAACAACCGCGAGGTGAGCTTCCTCAACACGTACATCGTGCTGACGACGAACGCGGGCTCGGAGATCTACAAGGACATCTCGCAGTACGCGGCGGACGACACAGGGTCGGGCAAGCAGCTGATGGAGTACGAGAAGCTCATCCGTCGCTCTATCTCCTCGACGACGGGCGACAACCGGTTTCCGCCCGAGCTGCTGGGCCGTATCGACGCGATCGTGCCTTTCCAGCCGCTGTCGCTGCCGACGCAGCAAAAGATCGTGCGGAAGAAGCTGCGCCAGATGGTGCAGGAGGTGTTCGTCAAGCACAACATGCGGGTCGACGTCGATGCGAGGGTCCTGCAGTACCTCATCGAGGACAAGGGCGACACCGACTCTGATGCGGGCGGTGCGCGTGCGGCTGTGGCGAAGTTGACCGACGAGGTCACTACCGCGGTGGCGACCTTCCTCAACGAGCACCCCTCGGAGCGACGGATCCGCATCGACGTCGTCGGTGACCTGGTCAGCGACGACAAGAACCTGCTGAGTTCCGACGCTTATGTCGAGGTCAGCGCGGTGCGATGAGCCGGTTCGAGGATGGCGGGAACTAATCAACTCATGAGTCAATAGCCCATTGGGGCCCTACGAGCACCTAACACAATAGGGCGGCAATAAGATGCCCATAAGCCAGGTGGACTGTGTTTTGTTAGCGAAGGGATCGCGCATCAATGGGTATTCTGGGGACGGCAGCGGTCAGCCAGAAGAGGGAACGGAAGAAGAAGCCCGACGAACTTCTGGCCTCCGTGGTGAGAGAGACGGCGATTCCGGCGGCGGTCGAGCTGCTGCGGTCGAACACGCAGTTCGTCTTTCCCAGCGGTACGGCCTGGGTGATGCTCGTGCTTGCAGCCGACGAAATCGGCGGCTTGAGCAGGCGTCACGGGCGAAACGAGGCGAAGGGCTCGATCATCGAGCTCATCAGCTCCGACCAGATCCGCACGGTGGCCACGGCGGAGATGATCGAAGAGGAGGTCTTCGGCATCATCCCCACCGACGAGACTCTCGCGCGCATGGAGGAGTACTCGCTACTCACCGGTGCCACCTACGCCTGGGCCGTCGTGTGGCAGAAGTCCAGCGGTGATCTGCTCGTCGATCTGGTGAACCATGCGACCTTCGCGCAGGCGCGCTTTGTCGCTGCAGGTACCACGAGCCTCGAAGAAGCCGTGGGCAAGAAGGCGTGGGAAGAGCACAGCGGCCTGGTCGCCGAGGCTGGAGCCACTACCCCCGCCCCCGCGCTCCTCGGGCAGGATGAGGGGGATGCGATCTTCGACGGGATCCCCAGTGTCGAGGGAGCTGACGAGGGCCTGGACGACGAGCCGCTCTTCAACGACGTCGTCGACGAGGATGAAGGGGCGGACGCACCCAAGTTCGACGCGGACGACGCGGGCACCGCCCCGGTCGAGTCAGAGCCGGACTACGACGGCGACGAGGTGGCCGGCTACGAGGGTTTCGACGAGACCGACGCCGGCTACGGCATCGAGGGCGACTACCAGGAGGCCGGCGACATTGTGCTGCTGGCCGATCAGGCCCAGGTGCGCGACGTCATCGCCCGCCGGTTCCTCACCGAGGAGCTGGACCTGGACGTCCGGCTCGATGAATTCAACGCGACCTTCGCCATCGGCGCGCCGGTCGTGCAGATCGCTGTGCCCGAGGGCGCGACGGAGTGGCTCGGGGACCAGGTCGCCCAGCTCAACCGGCAGTCCAACGCAGACCTGATGCAGCTCCGTTCCGCGCACGAGGATGAGCTGCGTGCGCTCTACGTCAACCTCATGTCGGCGCACACCGAGCAGGTCATCCGCGATGTGGCCACCGACCGCGCGGGCTCCCGGTACAAGCTGCTGAAGGACGCCGCCGAGGCCGAGCACCAGCAGCGGCAGACGGAGAAGGATGAGAAGATCCGGTCCCGCCGGGCGGAGATCGCCAAGGACTACGAGTCGCAGGCCTCCAAGGTGGCCCAGCAGGCGGCGCTCTCGGCGGAACTGCAGTACAAGGAGCGCAACCGCTCGAAGATGGAGCGCGAGCAGATCGACTCCGTCGCCGAGATCGAGCGGGACATCGAGGATACCCACGCCCACAACCAGCAGGAGATCCTGCGGGTCCGGCGTTCGGACGCGACGCTGAAGATGCAGACCGGGCAAACGCGGATCTTCGAGGTGCTGGCCGAACGGCAGTCGGAGTACCTGACGGCCGAGGAAGAGCGCCTGAACCAGTGGAAGTCCGAGATCCAGCGGATCGTCGATGACAACCGCAAGGCCGACATCGCCCAGTCCGAGACGCTGGCCGAGCACCTGCGGACCACGGACGAGATCGGCGTCCTGCGCCGGGAGCAGCAGGACCTCCTGGATTCGGTGCGCTCTGAGCACGCCAACCGGATCCGCCGCATGGAGGGCGAGCTGGAAAGCCACCGTAAGGGCTCCATCATGCAGATAACGACGCGGGACGCCGAGTGGCAGCACAGCCTCGACCTGGAGAAGGCGCAGACCAACTCCCAGATGGCGCGGGTCACCGACCTGCTCAAGCAGCTGTCCACGGTCGAGGATTCAGTGGCCAAGCAGTATGAGGTGCGCCTGACGGAGAAGCAGGCCGAGAAGGAGTTCTACGCCAACGAGCTGGCTCGGGCCTCCGAGATGCAGAGCAGCTCGGACAAGATCCTCGTGGTCATGATCGTCACGCTCTTGCTCCTGTTGGGCGTGGTCGTGTTCGTCGCCGGGGTGTTCTTGACCCGTTGAGCGGAACGGTCATGAGCGACGGAGTGATCTGACGACGCATGGGGCGCGTCCCCCATTCACCGTCGTCGTCTGCGCAGGCAAGCGCACTGGGCAGCAGGACAGCAGAGCGAGCGAGGCTCGAGAGCAAGGGATCACGATGGCCACGAACAGGCGGAAGGCAACGCGGCCGAAGGCGAGCAGCTGGGACAAGATTTCGGCGCGGACGCCAGGCGAGACGCTGACGAACCGAGACGTCTACGACAGCCAGCAGCTGGACCGCAGCACGTTCGGGACCCTGAGGTCGACCAGGCCGGGCATCGTCGCCGCGGTGATGGCCGGCGTGCTGGTGGCGATCGTCGCCTGGGTCTTGTACTCGCTCATCGCCGCGGCGGTGCTGTCGTCGGGCGTGTCCGTAGGTTCGGGCGTGCCCGGCAGCAGCACCGGCAAGCCGGGCGCGTACTACGTCCAGGACACCACGACGGGTGCGGGCGGCTCGGTCGTGAAGTGTTACCGGCCCCTGACCAAGGACGGCAACCCGGACGTGAAGGCGAAGTGTTACCCCAGCGCTGAGGCTGTTCCGGTCCCCAGCTGGTACACCGCGGAGAAGGACGGCAAGCCCAGAGCCGAGAAGCCGGCTGAGCCCAAGAAGAGCGCGACGACGGTCGGCGAGCAGCTGGCCGACGTCTCGGGGTTCAAGCTTTTCATCACGCTCGGCTCGGGTCTGATGGCCGCCCTCATCATCGGTACGTGGTTCTCGCGGAAGGTCGCCGCAGCGAACCTGATGAACACCACGAGCGACATCAACCAGTACCAGAACGACCAGCACATCGCTCTGCCGGAAGAGATCCAGCAGAACTACGACTGGTTCCCCGATGCCGGTGCTCACTCGAGCGTGCAGGTCAGCTCGATGCTCAGCCACATGATGCTCAAGAAGAAGGGGCTGGGCACCGTGGGGGTCGCCCAGCGCGCCACGAAGGACGTCATTGATGAGGAGGGGAACCTCGTCTATTACGCCGGCGAGGTCATGGACGACGACGAGGGCGATCCGCTGACGCAGACCCTGCCGATCATCGACGAAGACTTCGGCGACGAGCTGTTCGAGGCATCCGGGCTCCCCGATGACAAGACGCTGCGGCAGAAGTACGACACGACGCTGATCCCGTACAACCCTGACGGCAAGAACCGGGACAAGCTCGGCTTCGAGTCGGACACGTACAGGACCGTCGCTGCCCTGATCAAGGAGGACTGGGAGTTCCCGGCGTACGAGGTCCAGCGCCCGGCCGGGGCGTACGTGGTCGATACCGCGCCGGTGAACACCATGGTGCTGGCCATCACCCGAGCCGGTAAGGGCCAGACGTACATCGAGCCGGTCATCGACATGTGGGCGCGGGAGAAGAAGCCCTCGAACATGGTCATCAACGACCCCAAGGGCGAGTTGTTGGTGAAGAACTACGTGCCCCTGGTCACACGCGGGTTCGAGCCGGTGCAGTTCAACCTGATCAACTCCATGAAGACCGACATCTACAACCCCCTGGGACTGGCGGCCGACGCGGCGCGTGAGGGCAACTTCACCAAGTGCGCGCTGTACGTGGAGAACATCGCCGGGATCTTCTTTCCGCTCGACGGCGGCGAGGACCCGGTCTGGCCCAACGCCGCCAATAACGCCTTCAAGCGCGCGGCCTACGGACTCATCGACTTCTACCTGGAGGAGGAGCGGGAGCTGCGCAGCGCCTCAGCCGTGCTGAATATGGACCCGGCGCTGCTGGAGCAGAAGCTCGATGACCTCTGGGGCAAGGCCACGCTCTACAACTGCTACCAGCTCTTCGTGCAGATGAGCTCGAAGAAGATCAAGAATCCTGAGGCTGAGCTGGAGAAGCGGGTCAAGGCCGGGGAGTTCGAGAACAACGATGATGCCCTGGCCGAGGAGCAGGAGAAGGCGGCGGCCCAGGCCTTCATGTGGGAGGGCAAGGCCGATCAGGACATGCTCAGCCTGTACTTCAACGCGAGCGAGGAGCTGCCCCGCAACAACATGCGCACGCTGGTGGGCAACGCCCACAACGCGCTGCGCTCGATGGCCGGCGCGGAGAAGATGCTGGCCTCGGTGTACGGCATCGCGATAACCGCCATGTCGTTCTTCACCGACCCCACGATCTCGACGCTGACCTCGGGCAAGCCCTCGCAGAACACGGATCTCGCGGGCCTGTCGTTTCCGCGTCGTCTCGGCGTGCGCTTCGCGCCGAACTACGTCAAGCGTGACCACCTCGTCGGTCAGCAGGCCGTGTGGTCGGCCTACGCGGACCCGATGTTCACCGAGAACCTGGGTGAGGACTTCGAGCACGAGGAGATCGTCGGCCGCGAGGGTTGGGCCCGGTACAACTTCAAGGGCAAGTTCCCCGGCGACGAGGCCTGGCTCAGGCTGGAGCTGGTCAACCCGCAGACGAAGATGCTGGTGCGGACCTTCTACTTCAGCTTCACGAAGAACTACCAGGTCTCGCTCAACGGCCGGCACTACGTGGTCGAGCCGGTGACGGGCAACAAGATCGTGAAGAACGGCGTGATGCGTGAGCTGAAGCCGGTGCGTGAGGGTGGCATCCGGGACGGGAAGATCTTGTCCTTCCAGGCCGGGGACACGCTCTACCCGGACACGCAACTCGACTTCTCCGGCGGCGGCAACCCGGAGAAGGTCTCGTATCAGGCACGGGCGATCACGCAGACGCTGTCGCGCTACTCGGAGTCCCCGAAGGCGCTGTTCCTGGTGACTCCGCCTCACCTGATGAAGTACGCGAAGCTGATCCTGATCTTGGTCAAGCAGCTGTTTGACGTGAGTGCCGACCAGGCGTACATGACGAAGTCGAACCAGAAGCCGCTCTACCGCACGCGGTTCATGCTCGACGAGCTCGGCAACCTGCAGTCGGAGGGCAAGGGCATCGACGGCTTCGAGACGATGCTCTCCATCGGCCTGGGCCAGGAGCAGCAGTTCACGCTCATCCTGCAGACCCTGCAGCAGCTGCGTGACGTCTACGGAGAGAGCGTCGACAAGATCGTGCAGGGCAATGCTGCCCCGCTTCACTCTCTCGTCGCCACCCCTGCGGGATGGAAGCGCATGGGCGACATCAGGGTCGGCGACGAGGTGCTCACGCCGTTCGGCACGGTCACCACGGTGACCGGGGTCTATCCGCGAGGTGTGCGTCCGGTCTTCCGGCTCACCCTGCGTGACGGCTCTTCGGCCGAGTCGTGCAACGAGCATCTGTGGCCGATCGAGCGCTGGAAGTCCAGCGTGAAGTACCTGGGAGGGAAGACCGAGGACGGCAAGAGGGCGTACGTCGGCGGCAATGACGGCAAGACCGCCGAGCGTGTCACCGAGATCGTCACCACCAATGAGTTGAAGTCGCGCGTCGACAAGGGTCGTCAGGTCGACCTGCCTCGAATCATGCCGGTGGCCTACCCGGAGGCCGACCTTCCGCTCGACCCATACGTTCTGGGTGCTCTCATCGGGGACGGGCATATCGGCAAGACTGGTTTCTCCTGGCTCTCGTGCAACGACGAGGAGATCGTGGAGGAGATTCGTCGTCGCGGCCACACGGTCTCGGAGTACAAGGTCAAGGACGGACACTGCTTGACCTACAGCGTCCTTGGAGTCAGCAAGCACCTGCGCAAGCTCGGCATCGCAGGTAAGCGCTCGTGGGAGAAGTCGATCCCGGCGGCTTACGTGTTCGGTTCGGTGCAGCAGCGGACCGACCTGCTGCGCGGTCTCATGGACACCGACGGCACGATCAGCCGCAAGGGCGAGATGGAGTTCACCTCCGCGAGCCGCGAGCTGGCTGAGGACGTCCAGAAGCTCGTGCGCTCCTTGGGCGGTCGTGTGGCGATCAACGTCAAGACGAACGTCAAGTACACCTCGCCGAACCAGCCGACGCCGAAGGAGGCCAGGGACGCCTACCGCGTGCTGAACATCCGGCTGCCCGAGATCAACCCCTTCCTGCTCTCGCGCAAGGCAGAGCGCTGGCGTGACCGTACACGCGGATTCAATCGTGTCGTCAGCGTCGAGTACCTGCGAGACGAGGAGGTGCAGTGCATCCGGGTCGCCGACGAGCGGCATCTCTACCTCACCGACGACTTCATCCCGACGCACAACACCTCGAACATCGTCTTCTTGAAGTCCACGGACGATTCGATGATCGAGACGCTGGAGAAGATGAGCGGCAAGACGCACCGGTCATACCGGGACAGCAAGCAGATCAGCCAGGATCTCGACAAGGTCATCGGCGGCAAGACCGAGGGCCGGGTCTCCTACACGATGAACACCAAGGAGGAGCCGCTGATCAGCTACAACGACATGGCCTTCCTTTCGCCGCGCAACTCGATCGTCTTCCGGGCCGGCGACGCTCCGATCTGGAACCGCAACCAGACGATCCTGCCGATGTCGTTCCGGCTGCTGGGGAACACGATCAAGCATCCGGGGCACACCTACTCGCTGCAGACGATCCCGACGCTGTCCAGTGCCATGGACTTCGACGTGCGGATGAATCAGCCGGACTTCGTGAAGATGCTGGAGAAGCGCATGCGCCAGGCGGTCAAGGCCGCGGCCGCGAAGGCGCAGTACAAGGAGATCTACGGCTACCAGGAGGTCGACATCGAGCGCCTGGACCCGGATGTCTACGCCGACGAGGTCATGGAAGTCATCACGACGATGACCACGGTCGACGAGGGCCAGGACCCCAACGCTCCGGTGGTCGTCGACCCCGACGCGTACGAGGGGATGAGCATGTTCGACGAGGACCAGTTCATCGAGAACGTCGAGGTCGGGGTTGCGGTCGCCGAGAGTCAGGCGGTCAGCGTCGAGCGGCAGCGCCTGCTCTACGCCGAGGGGACGATCAGCAAGGAGATGCTGGTCAACCCCGACGGCTCGGCGAAGGTCAAGAGCCTGGACATCGAGATCGGTGAGGCCTACAAGTCGGCGCAGACCGAGTTGGAACAGGATCGCGAGCACTTCTCGGTCGGCGGCGACGGCGAGCTGCGCAGCGCCGATGGGTCTCAGACGTACATCAGCCAGATCCGCTCGGACGCGTACGCCAATGCAGCCCGCCGGATCAACGGCCACGTGAACGACGAGGACTCGCGGGTGTTCGCCGAGGAGGACGTCACCGAGGAGGACCTGAAGTCGCTGGCGACGGTGAAGGTCCACTCGGCCTTCTACCAGTACCTGGCCTCACTGCCGAGCTGGGAGGTGCTGGCCGACGGCCGGTTCGACCGGGCCATGGCCATCGAGATGAAGTCGAAGTAGCCGGCGGCCACTTAGGGCCAGCCATGGATCACGACCAGTGCCGAGGTCGTCTCTCGATCGAGGGAGACTGCCTCGGCACTGGCCTTTCCGTATGACCTCTCACTTCCTTTCTATAAGCAGGATAGGCTCTATACACACTTATGTAACCCGAGCATCCACAGGAAGCTGATTGGCCATGAAGAAGGCACACGGACTGCGCAGGTACTTCTACGAGTACGTCTACTACAAGGCAGTCGAGCAGGCCAGGGATCAGACCGGACAGGTCGTTCCGATCTCTCAGGCCAAGGTGATCCGTGCCCGGGTCGACGAGATCCTCGGCCAGCGGGGCGCCGCGCTGGCCGACCCGCGGCTGGGCGTCACGGACTGCCTCTCCGCCATCGACCAGGCATTCGGTGAGCGGGTGTCCGACTACGAGCCGCAGTTCGGTGACCATTCCCCGCAGAACGAGCGCTATCAGCAGTCGCAGCGGGAGTTCACCCGTGCCACCGGCGTCGGCGCCCAGATCGACCCGAAGTCGGCCCGACTGCCGATCAGCCCCTACGACCCCGACTGGTCCGAACGCGCGACCGTGAAGCGCGCCGGTACTGCGCTGGTGTACCTGCCGGACGAGACGATCGGACGCGTTACCAACGGCGAGGTGGAGACCCTGGCCGATCCCCGGCGCGGGAACATGGTGCTCTGGCGCATCGACGACGAAGGCAAGCCTTTCGAGGCCGGCCGCGCGATGACGAACGACGACGCCGCTGGGCTCACCGCGCTGATGGACAAGATGAGCCAGCAGGAATACGACCAGGTCCGCGAGTGGGCCATCGACGGCGGCCGGGACCCCCAGACGAAACGCGTCGACCGCAACCGCTTCATGTCCCAGCGCGCCGTGGCACGCTCGGCAGCACTGCTCGAAGAGCTGAAGGCTCAGGGCGTGTCCTACGAGGTGATGCGCGACCGCGAGCCCGGTCAGATCAAGGCGAAGATCGCCGGAACCGGCATGGAGATCCGTCTCACCGACACGCGCCAGGAGGAGTACGCCGGAGCCCGGATCTACGACAACGGCACAGTACTGCGCTACTCGACGAACTACCGGGTCCCCGGCGGCATGGCGGTCCACTCCCCCTCGCCGGCGGAGGCCGTTCAGCTGCTGCGCTTCGCCCAGGGCCACCGCATCGAGCGCACGGATCTGCCGGGGCACGCCGTCGGCGAGACCGGCCCAACGCACCAGGAGCGCGGCCGTGGCCGCACGCTGGTGGATGTGCCCGACAGCTACCACGTAGACCGGGAGTCGATGTTCGTGGTCGGCGACTACGTGGCCCCCGGCGAATCCGGTCCCCGGCCCGGGTCGAAGGTGATGCTGCGCCGGGACGCGAAGAACCGCTCCCTGCCAACCTTCTTCGTCGACGCCGAGCCCGCTGAGGCCTACGCGACGGCCGCCGTCGAGAGCGCGCGGGAGAATCTGCAGGCAGCTCTTGGCGTCGAAGACCTGATCGCTCGCGCCGAGGCCGAGCTGGAGCGAACGGGCGGCGATCTGGATGCGGTCGAGCCGCCGGAATACTCGGCTGACTCTGAGGTCGCTGCGCTCCAGCGCTCCTACTGGGACGTGCTCACCGGCGCGCACAGCGATCTGCTGCGCCCGGGTGCGACCGAGGAGATGTACCAGGAACGGCTGGAAGAGATCGGCGAGTTGCAGGTCGAGGAGGTGCCCGAGATGGGCAACCTCGTCTACGGCGGCACCGCCGTCGAGAAAGTCCGGCAGCACGCCGAGGACGTCCCCTTCGAACTCATCGGAACCTGGGCGGCGGAGCCTCACGACGTCGACGGCGAGTGGGTCGATCAGCGCTTCAACCCGGACCGGGTGGCGCGGTACATGACCAGCCCCACCGGGCAGTGGTCGAACCTCGACAACCTCGCATCGGCGCTGCGTCGTTGCGGGATCTCCCCCGACGAGATGATGGGCTCGACCTTCCAGACGACCCGGTTCAAGGACCGGCTCGTCCGCTTCAACGCCGAGCGCTCCATGCCGATCGCAGATCACCAATCTGCGTTCATGCGGCGCATCGGGGCCACCGTGCGCGAGAGCATCGAGCGCAACGCGGCGACGGTCTCCGAGATCCTGGTCGACTCACAGGGCGTCATCCGCTGGAGCGGCGAGAGGCTGCGCCGTGACGGTAAGGGGACTCCAGTCTCGGGTGAGATCGGCCAGGTTTTCGATGTCGGCGAGTACGGCGGGATCACCACCGCGTTCGCCAGCGGCGAGAACGCTCTGATCGTGCCGGGCTACGAGGCCACGATCACGGCCCAGACTCCGGGCGAGGCCCCGACCTCGGTCGAGGAACGCACGCGCCTGTACGGCTACGAGCAGCTCATGCACGAGCGCATCCAGTACCAGATCGCCGGCGACCTCATCGCCGGGCGCAGCGAGACCGGCGAGCCCTCCTCGCTCAACACGGTCTACTCGCAGCTGTACGGCACGAAGCACCCGATCGACTTCATCGAGCGCGCCACCACGTACCAGCTCGACGAGTCCACCGGCGAGATCAAGGCGCACCTGGACGAGTGGACGGCCGCGATCCTGCAGACCGAGGCGTGCCGTTTGCGCTACTCCAACGAGATCAAGGCCGGCTCGACGATCTACGCCGAGTACCGGGCCCAGCGCGACCGGACTGACCCGGCTGACGACAACCGTTTCGACGCCTGGCGGCTCACGGGCGGGCGGAACATGACGGTGCTCACCGGCAAGGATCGGAACAATGTCGCTGCGCCCAGCGGCTACTTCGACCCGGTGATGACCGGAGGCGCGACCAACCAGGGCATCGTGCGGTACCTGACCACTCAGTCCCAGGTCGACGCCGACGGTCGGATCGTGCCGGGCGACGAGAGCGTGGCCGGGCAGCGTGCGCCGCTCATGGCTCTCCCCGAGCTCGAGACGCTGCGGTACGACCCGTTCGACCGCCAGCAGATGACAGCTTCGACGATCATGCAGTCTTCTGAGGTCACCGCGCCGGAGAAGACGGCGCTGATGACCTTCGGCGGCTGGACGGCTGATGACCCGATCGTGGTGTCGAAGGAGTTCGCCGAGCGCCACCGCATCCGCGGGGCCGGTGGCCAGGAGCGCGATCTCGTCGTGGGCGACAAGATCTCGGATTTGCACGGCAACAAGGGCGTGATCTCGCTGATCGTCGACCGGGACATGCCGCTGCAGGACGCGCAGGAGCAGGATGTCGTCGAAGAGGTCAACTGGTTCCGGGCCAACCCGGGCCTGGAAGTGGTGATGAGCCCGTTCAGTTTGATCTCCCGGCGCAACGCGGGCTCGGCGCGCGAGCTGATGAGCGGGAACGTCTCCGACCTGCGCTCCCCCAACGGAGAACTGCGGCCAAGTGCCCTGGGCGAGATGCGCTTCGTGGTCACCCACATGGCTGTCGACGAGAAGACGAAGATCTACGACGACGAGCAGGTGCGTGCCGGCAAGGGCCGTAAGGCCTCCTCGCAGCTGGCCTGGGCGCTGCAGTCTCAGGACTGCCCGGCGATCATGCGTGAGTTCTACGGCCACAACAGCGGGGCCGAGTCGAACCTGCGCGAGTACCTGCTGGTGACCGGTATGGACATGGAGGCTGACGGCACGTTGCGGGTGGTCGGTCACGCCGAGGGCCTCGACGAGCGCCCCGAGCGCCGGTTCATCCCGATGCCCGCGTTGCTGCGCACTCAGCCGCGCAAGGAGGGCCAGCTCCCGGGACTGAACACTACGGCGATGCGCAAGTCCTTCGGCGGTCTCATCGGCTACCGCGGCGGCGACATGGAGATCCCCTTCCCGCTCACGTATCCGACCGGTGAGCAGACCGAGACGGTGAGCGCGAGCTCGTGGAAGCTGCCGGTGATGTCCTCACATCTGCGCAGTGGCCAGGAGTTCGAGGACGGGTCCTCCGTCACGCACGACTACACCCGCAGCTACCAGGACGTCTTCGTCGAGGCCTGCCGCTACCGCTACATGGCCGAGCAGCTGGACGGCCAGGGTCTGTCCGCGGAGAAGCGCGCCGTGGTGCGTCGCGGCATGAGCGAATCGGTCTCGCGCGCTCAGCGCGCCTTCGAGGCGATCACGACCGACGTGCAGAACCGGGTGCTCACGGGCAAGAACAACATCTTCAAGACTGGGCTGATGGCCTCGCGGCTCACCGACTCGGCGACGATGGTGTGGACCGCGGACCCGCGCCTGGACGTCGACCAGATTGCGCTCAGCTCAGTCAAGGCAGAGCAGCTGGGGCTGACCGAGGGCGACCACGCGCTGGTGTGGCGTGACCCGGTGCTCCGTGACGCCGGCGTGCGCTACATGCGGGTAGCGATCGACGACCGGCTCACCGGTGCCGCGATCAACCCCGTGATGGACGCCTGCTTCGACGGCGACTTCGACGGCGACGCCGTCGCCGTGGTGAAGCTGCACAGCGCGGCCGCCAAGGCGGATGCCCTGGCGAAGCTCTCGGTGCAGGCCAATCTGCTGGACACCGGCGTGGTCAAGAGCGACGGCTCGCACCCGCTGGCCATGCAGGTGTCGCTGGACACCCAGGTCGCGCTCTTCAAGAACGCCGGACTGGCCGAGGAACTGGAGAGTTCGCGCAGCGAGGCGAACCGGCTCCAGCTGCAGGCGCTCACGGACGCAGAGTCGCCGGAGGACATCAAGCTCGGCCAGCAGGTCGTGACGGAGGAGCTGAGCGGGCTGTACCGCCAGGCGCAGCGCGGCGAGTTCGGCGCGGCACTGGCGTTCTCGGACCGCGCGGCGCACCTGCGGAGCGTGCGCGAGGTCTGCGTCGAGACCGGCGCCAAGGGCAGCGAGAAGAAGCTCACCGACTACGCCAGGAACCTGGGCGATACCCAAGGCACGCCCGGCATCACGCAGGCCGACCAGGAAGCCTCGATGTTCGCCACGGCGATCAAGGCCCACGGCACCGGCCTGGGCGGCTCGTTCAGCCAGCGCGCCGTGCGCGCGCTGCGCGGCGAAGATCTCAAGGCCGTCTTGGAGGTCACCTACCCGGTGACCCAGTCGATCCTGCAGGCCAAGCACGACGCCGCCGAGGCCCGGCACAAGTACGCGATACTCCAGGGCCCCGGCCGCGAGCTCTGGAGGGGCCGCAGCATCGAACACATCGGCCCCGGTCAGTGGCGCACGGCATTCCTCGACGGTGAGCCCGTCCAGGCCACGGCCGAGGAGTGGGAGAAGCAGTTCATCGAGTTCTACGAGTCCAAGGAGGGCTTCGGCGTCACGGTCAACCCGGACTACGTAGCCCGCGTGGCCAGGTCGCTGGAGGACCCGAAAACCGGGCTCCTTCGCAACCTCGAAGAGGACCCGTCGCTGGCCGGCACCGTGATGGATCGGATGGCCTACGGCGGTGGCTTCGAGGCGCTCGTGCAGGCGGCTAAGAACCGCGAGAGCGTCTACGACGGCGAGAAGAACGAGCAATTCGCGTCCTCGGGGACCCGGAAGGCGCGGGCTGAGATGTCCCGGCAGCTCGATCGGCTGGGCTCCGCTGAAGCGCACAGCATGGACAGCGCTGCGATTGCCGTCGATGACTCGGTGGTCAAGCGTGACGTGATCTCTCAGGACTCGGGGACCTCCCGCACCCGCGGCTCGCATCGCCGCTCTGCGCATGCCGTGGGCGTGGGCGCGTCGCGCCCGGTCTACACGCCGAGCATCGAGATCGATCAGCCGCAGGGCAACGACGACGACTACGGGATGGGGCACTGAGATGGCACAGCACAAGGAACTGGAAACGGGCCCTGCGGGCCGCCGGCGCGCGACCAAGGAGCTTCCGGTGGACGACGACCGGCAGCAGGCCGACGAGCCGCAGGGCAACGCGTACGCCTCCTGGGACTCGCGCTCGGACGAGCCGATCGACGCCGAGGTGATCGACGAGCCGGGACCGGAGGACGCAGACGGTTCGCGCGCCTGGCGCGAACGGCTCCGGGACCGTTCCCGCGGGTTCTTCGGCGCGAAGACCCAGGAGCGGATGGCCGACCGCGAGCGCGTGCACTGGATCGATGTCGACTGGGCCGAGGACGAGACCGAGGGCCTGGACCAGCGTGAGCAGCTGCTCAAGCTCCGGGCGGAGACGCGGCTGGCCGGCGAGAAGTACATGGCCTCGCTGCGGGACTCGAAGCTGCTGGTGCCCGGCTTCAACGACGAGGAGCGGACGCAGGAGCTCGGCGTCATGCACCACGTCTACATGCAGATGATGATGCAGTCGTGTCTCAAGCCGCTCTCGCGCGGAGTGAATGCCAACTCGATCATCCAGGCCGCCGGCATGGTGATGACGATGCGGATGCTCGCCCCGGACTTCAAGACGGAGATGGACAGCCACCTCCAGCCACTCAAAAACAAGATCCAGGAGCGCATCGACACCAGGGCCCGCGGCATGATCGCCTCTGCCGAGAGCGGCATCACGCACCGGCAGAGGATCTTCAAGGACGTGCCGAACGACGCCCGGCGCGAGCGCCTCATCGGCAGCACTGATCCGCGTGACCACCTGCCGAAGAAGTGGCGCAAGCGCTTCGATGCCATGCAGCACCGTGAGCGCGGCCACCGGGAGATGTTCACTCCGGACTCGGCAGCCATGACCGAGGTCGCGCTCATGGAGAACGCCTTCTGGAAGATGCGTGAGCCGGGCGCGGACGCCGGCCTGATCCGCGACAGCTACCGGGCGCTTCGCAAGCGGCTGCACGAGCAGATGAGTGAAGACGCCCTGGAGCGCCAGGAGGTCGTCCAGCGCGCGCGGATGATCATCGGCGAGCGGATGGAGTATGAGCCCGAGCTGCGCACGATGTTCAACGGAGTGGCCCACGGCCGGATCGTCAAGGCTCCCGCGCACGAGGAGCGGATCGCGGGCTCGGGCCGGGTCCGCACGGTTTGGAGTGGTGAGTTCGACGACCAGCTGGGCCAGCGTCTGCCTGAGGACGGGATGTTCACGCTGCGCCGGCCCATGGGCGCGGACGCCCACCAGGTCCAGCTCGCCGAGACGATGAAGACCTCGATGCTCGACGCGCTGGGCCGCGGCGATCAGGAGAGCTACGGGGGCAACGTGCTGGGCTACCTGGTCGGCTTTGCGGCGCAGAAGCAGGGCTTGGACACCAGCGGGCTGCCCGACATGCTCCAGCACCGCCTGGACCAGTCCGAGGTGATGATCGCGAGTATGGACATCGACGGCCTGCCGCCCGAGGAGCAGCAGCGGGTCTACTCCAACGCTTACGTCGACGCGATGGAGGCGGCGAACGAGAAGTACCCAGATCTTGAGGCCGAGTTGAAGCGGAGCCTCGGGGAGAACTGGCGGAAGACGCTGCAGACTGCGGTCGACGACCCGGGTGCCTTCTTCGAGGAGCAGCGGCTCAAGCCGCGAGCGCGCCCTACAGGGCCGTCGGCCGAGCAGGAGGCCGGCCCGCAGAACGAGAGCCCGAACGCTGAGGCCGATGCCGAGGACTACCAGCCCGCCTGAGGGTGGTCCGATAACACGAGCAGGGAGCAGGAAGGGCCATGAGTCAGGAACAGAATGAGGGACAGCAGGTCAGGTTCGGATCGCGTTTCGCGCGGATGTTCGGCTACGTCACGCCGGAGGACAGGAGCCGATGGGAGCAGATGCGGGCACAGAACAAGCCGAACGTCAGTGCGACCAAGCAGGGCACGAAGTCATGGCTGGGCTCGATGATGGAGTTCGGGGAGCGCAACATCGGCGCGAAGCTCGATGCGGCCCACCGTGTGGCGGCGCAGCAGCGGTTCGAGGAGTCCCACGACAAGGTCGTGAACCAGCGCCGCGATCCGAACACGCGGAACATCATCGAGTCGGTCGACTACGAGCCCAAGGACGACCGGGAGGAGATCGAGCCGGATCTGGAGATCTAGCCGAATGGGCCACGATAAGCTTAGCAAGCTTCATTCGATAAGACCGATCCTTCTTCTAGACTCGCGACTATCTTCGATAGGCTAGTTTCTAAGCGAAACCGCGGCACGAAGGACGACAGGACAGGGTGTGGGTATGGAGACGACGACGAATCCGCGTGTCAGTAAGCGCGAGTTCATCTCTCGGGTCGCGACTCGCAGCGGGTTGCCGGTCCGGGTGGTGAACAAGGTGTACGAGTCGTTGCTCGGCGAACTCACGGGCGCGGTCAGCTGTGGGGAGACGGTCATGCTCACGAGCTTCGGCCGCTTCTACCGACAGGATCACAAGGGCCACAAGGTGCGCTTCGGCAAGAGCGACGTCGACGACTACGTGGTGCTGAAGTTCTCCGCGTCGAGCAGCTTCAACCGCCGGCTCGGGGGCAACGAGGATGAGGTCTCACCGGAGACCTACGGGATGATCGAGGATGCCGACGAGTTCGGGAACACTATTGAGGATCGTGAGCTGCGAGCCGCGTCGTAGGCAACGAGTAGCCGGCAGAAAAAGAGAACCCCGCGATGCACAGGCATCACGGGGTCTCTTTCGTGGTGGGACGAGCCCAGTTGAGAGGCTCAGCCGTCGGCAAAAGCGAAGATCAGCACGAGCACGATGACCGGACGAAGAGCACGGGCCGGCCCCGGCGGGGAGGTGCTCCCACCCCAGCGGCGAGTTGATCCAGTCCATGAAGTCGTTCCACAGGCCGGCGTCGGTGTCTGCGATCGAGCCGAAGAAGCCGGTGACCTATCCGATGATGGCTGCCAGGCTGACGCCGCCGATCAGGCTGAGGGCGATGATGAGGTGGGCGCTCTTGAACATGGTCATGAAATGGCGCCCCGCCCTACTGCCGATCTTCGCAGAGCAGGTAGTACAGCCCGATGTGCGGGATAACGAGGGCAGCCAGTGCGATCCAGGCTCGATCTGGGTCCTCGATCACCCAGCCGATGAAGTCCTTGACGGGTCCGACGTAGGCCAGCACGGGGGCGAGCACCTCAGTGCGGAAGATGCCGTGGAAGATTCCGTAGGCCATGCCGAGGGCGATCGCCAGTCCGATGCCGTGCCGTACGAAGAGGGCGGAACGAGGACTGATCCGCCGGCGACGTCCCGCGGTTGTGCTGGACTGGGGTTCGGCATCCAGGGCTGCCGCCTGGGTCACCGGCTCGTAGCCGCACATCGTCACCATCTCACCCTTATCAAATCACCATTGCTTCCATTTCACGAGAAGCCCCTAATAGGACTCCGTTAGGTCTGTCTTGATCTCGCGGCGGGGTGTGTTTGGGTGGGCAGGGCTTGATAACAGGTGGTGCAGATGCCGGTCCAGCACCTCAGGGTGTTCTGGAGAGTGTCGAGGATCTGGTAGAGGGTGAGTCCAGCCCGGGTGCTTTTGGGGACAGACGCCGTTCGGTGAGGAAGGCATGGGCGGCGGTCACCAGGGTGACGTGGTGGTGCCAGCCGGGCCAGGATCGCCCTTCGAAGTGATCCAGGCCGAGGCCGTGTTTGAGTTCGCGGTAGTCGTGCTCGATGCGCCAGCGGACCTTGGCCAGCCGGACCAGATCAGCGATCGGGGTGTGGGCCGGCAGGTTGGACAGCCAGTAGTCCGTGGGCGCCTCGGCACCCTCGGGCCATTCGACCAGCAGCCAGGCATCGGGCAGGATCCCGTCCCACCAGCCTTCTTCGGCGGAAGCCGCAGCTTTGATGGGACGCTCGACAGCTTTGCCGGCCGGCCGGACACGGACGGCGGCGAAGCGGGAACGTAACTCCCCTCGCGAGCCATGCCGCCAGGTGAGGGTGGTGAAGGCCTCTCGCTCGAGTCCGGCTGCAAGAGCCGCCACTTTGGGCGCGGGTTCGCGGTAGCGGGGCTGGGGCCAGCAGCCGACCGGCCCCTTGCGGGCCGGGGCGTGTGGCTCGGTGTCGAAGGGATGGGCGGTCGTGTCGGCCCGGATGGCGAGCACGTAGGTCAAGTGACGGTTGTTGAGAGCGGCCCGCAAGGGTGCGTTGGTGCCATAGGCGGCGTCGGCGACCACCGCCGGCGGGGTCATCCCCCAGCCGGCGAGGGTATCGAGCATGTCCACAGCAAGACGCCACTTCTCTTGGTGGGTGGCCTGCGGCGGAATGAGGGTCTTGGCTCGCCGGCCGTGGTCGCCGGCCCACTCCTCGGGCAGGAACAGCCGCCATTGCAGCGGACAGGAAGCGGTCTCACTTGCCGCATGGACACTGACGGCGACCTGGCAGTTGGCTCGTTTGCCCAGGGCCCCGCAGTACTGCGGGGCCGTCGCGACCGACATCCGGCCGTCCTTGGGCACCGACACATCATCAATGACCCAGACCGCCGGGCTGATCAGCGGCAGCAGTCGTTCGTTGACCCGGCGCTGCACCGGCACCGGATCCCACGTCGACTGGTTCACAAACTGCTGCAGATTCTGCTCGTTGCCGTCCGGCAGCCGCGCAGCCATCGCCTGGATCGATTTGCGGCGGCCATCCAGCATCAGGCCCCGCAGATAGCAGTCGCCCTTGGCCCGCTGATCCTTACGCGACATCGAGGCGAACACGTCCGCCACGAACAGCGCCAACGCCGCCCGAACACGCCTCACTTCATGTGCATCCACACCTTCAACATGCTCTTGATCAGCAAAAACGGAAAGACCTAACGGAGTCCTACTAATGATGAACAGAAAAGTGAAATACGCGTCACTCGAACTGGAGGTCGGGCTCGTTCATGGATGGCGTGTCGAAGCTGCCGATCGAGCGCTGTCGGGGTCGTGAGGGACTCGCGATCGGCTCGCGCTGCGCGGCCAGCTCGGCGAGAGTGAAGCCCACGGGGCGGCCGAGGCGCTGGCCGGCCATGTAGTAGGCCTGCCCGTTCGCGCGTTCGCCCAGGGCAATGATCTCGCGGGTGACGGGCTCGCCCGGGCGCTGGGGCGCGCGCTCCCGCCAGACGACCCGGTGCGAGGGCTTCGCATTCGGATCCGCGCCGACGTACGTGGTCTCGCAATCAGAGAGGTCGGGATAACTGGGCATGTACTCCAGCGGGTGCGTGCTCGGCGCGCCCTGCTGGATCCGGCCCAGTTGATTGAGAGCCACGCGCAGGAGCCGGTCCTCCGGTCCATGAGGGTGCATCACCGCAGCGTCGTGGAGCGTTTGGAGGTCCTGCTTGAGACCAGTCGTCGGCAGGAGGCGGATGGGAGGCTGACGCTCACTCATCACGCTTTTCCCGCTGGGCAGCACGATGTTCATCGGCCCACTGCTGACCGAGCGGGCCGAGGGTCTCGGCGAGCTCTTCGATGGTCATGCCCGCCTCGACGGAGGAGTCGGACTCCTGGATGCGGCGGGAGAGCTCGGCCTGGAAAGGAGCCTCAGCGTGGACGTGGGCCTCGTGGTCGTACTTCATGAGGCGCACGAACGCGGCGAAGGGGATGATCGCGGCCTCGGGCTTGTTGTTGTCGCCGAAGATCAGCGGCGTGATCTCGCCGCGGCGATAGAGGGTCAGCATCGCGACGAGGTCCTCACGCCTGAGCCGGTCGGTCGGGACGACATTGACGGAGAACTTCGGGAGCTCGGCGTCGGGAGTGCCGTTGTCGTGAGCGTTGCTGTTGTGAGCCATAGCTTCACCCTAATCAGTCGAGAAGAGCTTGTCATCGACTCGCATACGACATTATTAGACGAGTCAATAATGGCTCAAATGGTCGACCACTCCGCCTTTGATAGGCGGTTCGGTTAGGAGAGAGAAGAGACCCGTACCCCAGTCCCGCGTGGTGCGGAGCCGGGGCACGGGCCCTGGTGGATGGACGGTCGTGACTACAGAAGTTCCCCTTGTCCTCTTGCAGGCAGACGATGCCGAGCGTGCGCCACGGGGCCACCACTCGGTCATGGTCGTCAGGGCCAAGGGGACGTCGTAGGCGTCACGAATGTGGGCGTTGAACAGCATCAGCGCCAGGTCGGCCGTGACGCGGCCGGCGTCCTCGACAACGTCCGCCTCGCCACATAGGACACAGTCTGAGCCCAGTCATTCAACGCTGTGCGTCTCGGCTTCCTCTCCCGAAGACACCGCAGCGGCAGGCAGCGAAGCGTGCGGCTCACCGGTGACGAGTGCCAGCGACGCCCCGATCAACTCGGCGTCAGAGCGCGGATCTTCCCGCCAGCGCAGGATCGAGCAGCCGGACACTGACCCTTCGTCGATCCCGTGCAGTGTCGGCTCCCGCGCCCACGCCCGGTCCTGCCAGCCGTCCGGTGGTGGCGTGGCTCCGCCGCGGTCGTTGTCAGGCCAGGTGATGCGCACGGCACGCTCGGCGATGTCGGCGGGTCATCGGTGTGTTCCGGGTGTGTGGTGGGTGCTGATGCCCGGCGTGGTCCTCGATGGTCAGGTCGACGATGAGGTCCTCGCCCTGGTCGGGGCGCAGCAGCCCGACGAGGGTGCCGAGCGCGGCGGACAGGACATCGTCGTCCAGGTCGACGGTCACGGGCCCGCCCTCGTCCTCGTGCTTGTCCTCGTCTTGCTGAAGCTCCACGTCATGGAGGCGGTAGTCAGCGTGGCCCATGCCCAGCTTGGAGTCATAGGCCGCGAAGACGGCGTACGTGTAGCGGGGGCCGTCGGCCGGCGTGAGCAAGCGGACCCGGCGGGCGATCGTGTCGCGCAGGGCGGCTTCCTCGGCTTCGGCGACGGTATCCCGCAACTCGGTCAGCATCACCGGGCCCACGGCGTCCAGGAGCTGCCGCAGAGCTGCCTTGCGGGCCTGCCCGCGGGCGTAGTCGGCGGCGACCTGGGCGCAGCACTGCACGCGCCAGCACACGCACCGGTGGCAGTCCAGGCAGTCCTGGGCCCGGTCGCAGCCGCACCGGCAGTCGAAGGGGCGGCAGCGGGCACCGTGTTCCGTTCTCGGTACGGCGGGGACGGCGGCCAGGGGGCGGGATATCCCGGTGATGTCGCGTTCTTCCTCCACCAGGTCCGCGGCCAGCATCTGGCCGCCGTCGCGGAGCATCCCGGCGAGGTGATCGCAGGTTTGGCGGCGCACCACGAGGGCGTACGCCTCGACCTGCGCGCCGACGAGCAGCGGGACAGAACCCGGGGCCTCCGGGGTGCCGTCGGGGGTGGGGTAGGGGTTTCATCGAGTGCGGGCATGATCTGTCTCCGGTTCGGGCGGTGCGCCCACCCGGCCGTCAGGCCGGACGCACTACGGGGCGTGCGCAGGAGATAGGGGTCTGACGTTCCCGGCAGGCGGGTGCAGTCTCAGAGCAACGTGTCCCGCTCCTCCTCTGCCCACCGCGGCGGGCAGAGTTCGGTCAGGGCGCCAAGGGCCGCAGTTGTCTCGGTGCTGTCGCCGAGGTCGAAGGTGCACAACTCGCTGCCGTCCTCGGCCACGAGTCGGACGCCCGTGCCGTCCCAGAACGGCCCGTGCTTGCCGTCTACGGCCCAAAACCGTGCCAGAACCGGCACCATGGGGTACACCGGGTGCAGGTAGGCCTGATGACGGCGGATCTTGTCGGCCAGGACTTCTTCCCACGCTGCCTCGGCGGCATCCCGCGTCTGCCGCCACCGCTGAACAAGATCCTCCGCCATATGGCGGCGCGCCATGTGCCATAGAGCCAGGTGGACCTCTGTTCCCAGAAGGGCAGGGCCCCGGGCGGCGAGCCGCTCCCGGACGGTCATGGCAGGCGGTGCTTCGGCAAGCAGTTCGGCGCGGTAGCTCGTGCTTGACGGCGTGGTCGGAGGGAACTTGCGCATGACGGAGACCAGGAGTGGCACGAGGATGCTGAACGGGCCTGCGCCGTGCTGTGTTCCGTGCGGGGAGGCGAGGTGGACAGGGTCCCCCGGCAGGGTTCCGGACTCGCCGCACGTGGGGCACACCCAGGTCCAGCCGACGACGGGAGCGTGGATGATCTGGCCGTCCTGGATGATCCAGTCGAAGCGGTCGGCCAGGCTGTGCTCGTCGGCGGCGACGAAATCGGCGTCGAACAGTGCGTCAGGCGCGGTGAGTTCAGACATCTGTGGGCTCCCCTCGGCTGGTAGTGGGTCCCGGCAGCGCCGGGGCATCGAATGACGAGGTTTCGATGGAGGGCTCGGCACCTGTCAGCCTGACAACCTCCAGGACGTGGGCCTCGATGTCGGCGCGGGCCTGGGCAACGACCTGCTCGCCGGCCTCCACGAGCGAGTCGACGGTGAACTGGGCGTTGCTGCTGGCACCGGCGACGGCGTTCTCCAGTGCGCTGAGTGCTTCCTTGGTGGCCCTCACGCCCTTCTTCTCGTGGATCGCTTCGTGCAGTGCCGCCGTGGCGGCCTTGACGCGGGCGTACATCCGGTCGGTGACCTCGCGGACCTCCCGCAGGCTTTCGGCCGTACGGGGCTGATGAGGGATCTCGGGTACGAAGGCGTTGTGCTCGGTACGCCGAATGGTCACCGGCACGCCGCTGCCGAGCCCCATGGACGACACGAGCGAGCCCCACTGGGCGAGGCTCATCTCGATCTCCACGAGCTCTCGGCCCGGATGGACCCAGTCGTGGCTGAGGTCGCGCTTGCGCGTGGCCTCGCGGACTGAGAGCGCGATGGTCTCGTTGTGGAGGAGGTCGGACTGGAACAGCGAACGACCCCCGCCGCTCCTCCGCGTCACGACCGCGACGCCGAAGGCGGGGTGGATCTCATCGCCCTGCGCTGCGTCAATCACTGGGTCCTGGACAGGCCGGCGGCTCATGACTGCACCGCCTCGGTCGTCGGGCGGCCACTCCGCCGTCGCGGACGGCCGAGCGCACGGAAGCCGCGCACCAGGAAGCCAAAGACGCGGCTGCTGAGGCGCGTGGACTCAGGTAGGGCAGCCTGCTGGGCCTGGTACTCGTGATAGTGCCGCACGGCCAGGTCGATGCAGTAGCAGGTGAACAGGAAGTGGATGTCGTTGTCGCGCAGGTCCCACTCCCAGGTGTCCTCGCCGAAGATCTCGCTCTGATCCTGGAGCCACTTGTGCGCCTCGGACTCGCTGTCGGCGTGCCACTTCGCGTCGTCGAGGATCTCCTGCCGGCGCTCCGCCGGTGACTGCTGGGCGATGTCGGTGTCTCCGAGCTCGTACCAGTCGTGATCCTTTATCAGGCGGTTGTGCTGCTCGTTGGAGAGGCCGTCAGTGCTCCAGAGCGCCTGGAAGGCGGTATGGGCAGCCTCGCGATCCAGTTGGACCAGGCGTCCGCTTGTGTAGCCGCTCTGCCATTCGGCGTTCGTGAGCGTTGCGCAGGCGCGCCAGTGCGCCTCGAGAAGGGTCTGGGAGGCAGTCTCGTCGAGGCTTCGCATGGCATGGAGCGTCTTCAGCAGCGCGAGCTTCTTCTCGCGGAACTCCTGCGCCTCGCTGCCGAGCTCTTCGTGCTGCTCCAGGTGCTCGCGCACCAACTGCAGGAACACGTCGGCGTCGTAGTTTTTCACCTCGTACGAACGGCCGCCGCAGAGCTTCTCGGCCCAGTAGCGCACGTCGATGCTCGGCGCGCCGTCGGAGTAGTAGCTCTGCTGGCTGTCGTTGCGCGCGAAGAACTGGATCATGTCGGACTCGCGCGTGAACATGTAGCCGTCGGCGATGTCGCCGGAGGTGGCCAGGTGCCCGGGCCAAGTGGTGATGTCCCAGGACCACATGCGCGTGCCGAGTTTCTGGATCCGCAGATGGCGGTAGAGACCGTCATCGTGGAGCACCACGAGCTGGTGCTCGGCGGTTTCGCGCAGGAAGTCCGCGTAGGCGTGGGCATAGGGGTTGGTCGGCTTGGTCATGATGAGTGTGCCGCCCTTTCTGACGTGCGGTGGGATGTTGTAGGTGAGGCGGCGAGCACGACGGCATGACGAAGCCGGGGCCTCCGTGGAACGGAGACCCCGGCTTGTCGTACGGGGCTCAGCTGACCAGCACGCTCTGCTTCTCTTGGGTCGGGAGCGTGACGAGGACGGCGTCGGCCACTTCCTTCGCGGGGGTGTTGAGCAGCATCTCGTGCTCGTACCCGTGTCCCCAGGAGAAGTCCTGGAACTCCGCGGTGTCGGTGAGCGTGGTCGCCTCGATGGGATACGAGCCGTCCGGGAGCCAGTCGTTCACAGTGGCGCTGTGAAACTGGCAGCCGCCGCACCATGCCCGCCAGTGCAGCAGCTGGGTACTCGTCGCCGCGCCGCCGGGTTTCGACGAGGTGGACTGGGCGCCCGGTTGTTGTCTGCGGGCGTCAGGTGCGGGAGAGGGGGGCGTCAACGGTCGTCATCCAGGGGCTCCAGGACGTCGGCCGCCGTGATGTCGCCCCGAATGAGCAGGAGGGCGACCGCGTGGGCCCGGTCGTGGGCGCCGATCTTCTTGAAGAGGCGGCGCGCGTGGGTCTTGACCGTGTCCTCAGAGATGAACAGCTCCAGGCCGATGGCCGCGTTGGACAGGCCGCGCGCCATCCGGGCGCCGACCGCCTTTTCGCGCTCGGAGAGGGGGGCTTTCAGGCTGGGGACCGTGAGGCCCTGGTCGCGCAGGCGGCCGAGCCTGCCGCGGCGGAATGCCGCCTCCAAGTGAGGCTTGACGGTTTCCAGGAAGGTTGCGACGACGGTGCGCTTCGTCAGCCATCCTTCCCGCGTCCGGTCGGCGGCGTCGCCCAGGTCGTGGATCAGCTCCTCGTACCGCGTACGGGGACGTGTCTTGGTGGTTGGGGTTGAGGACATGTCAGCGCTCCTTGCGCTTACGGATCTTCGAGAATTGCTGGCCGCGCGTGAGGACCGGGTCGGCCAGGGCTTGGGCCGCCTCAGGGCGGCAGTTAGGACTCGGGCGCGTCGTCTGGCGGGTGACGGGCTGACCGTCCCGGGTACGGGGTCGGCCGTCGGCGCCCTGTTCAAGCTCCTGCTCGTCGGTGTCGATCCAGCCGCCACGCACGGAGGTTCGTGCGTGCACCTGCACTTGGTTCATGGGTACGGGGCCCAGCCAGCCGAGATAGTGATCTGCGGGCGGCGGGGCCGCTGGAGGCCGGGGCCACGGACGTAGTCGGGGACGTCGCTCACCACAAGACCTCGTCCACCCCGCGGTCGTTGACCGTACCGGGGTCGTCGACCGTACGCGGCTGCCACTCGAACGTCAGCGGCACTTCCAGCTCCCACCACAAGGTGCCGAGCGTCACGGGCTTGCCCACCTCGGCGTTAGGGCTGCAGGCCCAGCAGGTCGCGCAACGCGGCGAGGAGGGCTTCCGCCCTCTCCGGCAGTGCCGCTTCGCGCAGCAGCCGCCGGCGCAGAACGGGCACGTCCAGAGCGATGCCGAGCGGCACAGTCGGGTCGTCGTTGTCCAGGACGAGCCGGTAGGAGTCCAGGGCGATCATCCACGCCTCATAGCGGTCGACGAGTTGCCCAAGGCGCGCTGCCTGGTCTGCTCCCGGCAGGATCTTGTCCGGGTATGGACAGCTCGAGTCACCGCACGGCCGGAAGGCGGGGTGTGTGGCCAGGACGGAGCGGTCCCGGTAGCGCCGCGCGGTGCCGTTCAAGACGGGGCACTCGTCCTTGGTGTAAGCGAAGCACTCCGGGTGGAGAGCGCCCTCTGGTGTATAGCCGTGCTCCTCATCGGCCGGGCGGACGATGAGGTACAACCGCTCGGTCAGCGGCTGCTCACACACCTGACACAACCGGCCCAGCAGGACGCGCCGTAGGCGTCGGCTATCAAGAGAGCCGAAAACTGCATGCCCGTCATGGACGATGGATACAGCCGGAACGACGAACCCACCGCTGGTGGGTCGGTGCACACAGCGCACGGGTATCGAAGTCATGTCTCCTCTCCTGAGCTGAAGCTCCGCGTCATCACACACGACCTGCTCGTGCCGAAAGGTGCCCTTGTCGGTGCGCTCCCTGGTCCTCTTCAGATAGCCGAACTCCGCCAACGGCGGCCTGGGTGGTCTCGTATCCGGCCTCTTCGAGGCGGTGCTTGAGCTGGTTGACCAAGTGCTGCAGGTTATGGGTCGTTCGAGCACTGTCAGTCCTCGTTCTCATCTTCGCCAGCCTTGCCGATCTCTTCGTCGATGTACGCCGAGAGGAACTTGCTCGACAGCGGGTCGAAGCTGTACCGCTCTGACCAGCGCTTGAGGTACTCGACGGGCTCAGCGTTGCCGGGTTCGTCACGCACCTTGCCGATGGCCTCGGCGATCCACTTGAGGGTGTCTGTGCCGGGCCACTCCCGCGATGTGCCCAGGCCGAGCGCGATCGCGTCGACCACGTCGGTGTCAGTGAGGGGCGTGCTGTCGGTCCAGCCGTCGTGCTTCCAGCTCTCGGGGCTCATTCCGTGCACGGTCACGGTTCCGTCTTGGCGGGCGAGGTAGCCGACCGCGTGGACCTGACCGTTGTGGGGCGCGGGGGCTACGGCGAGGCACTGGAATATCCAGTGTCCGCGCTGATAGGTGCGCTCCGGCTGGAAGAAGTCGGGAGCGGCCGGGGCCTCCGGCGCGTCCTGGCTGTTCGGGCCCGGCGCATACGGAATCTCTCCACCGAGCCGAGTGGCGACTTCGTCCACGGAAGCCAGTTCACTGACCTGCTCTACCAGCATTCCAATCTCATCCGGCTCACCCGTCAACGCGAGTTCTCCGAGGTCCTCCAGCTTGGTCACCAGGTCATACGACGGCTCCTCGCGCAGCGCCAGGGCGAGAGCAACGAACGTTGCCGCCCGGCACTGGGCGTTGGCCGTCTTCAGCGCGGCGATTCGCTGGGTGAGGTCCTGACTCTGTGCCGGGCCTCGACTGAGTCGAGCCCGCAGCCGCTCCAGCTCGGCGATCTCGCCCGGTGCGAGCCAGGCCGCGATCTTCCGGCGCGTCTCTGGATCGAAGTACAGCGCCACGGGCCGCCTGTCCTCGGTGACCGCGCCGACTGTGAAGGCCGGCTCTGCCTCCGGAGCGGGCTCCGTGGCGACGTCGTACCGCGACACGACCAGCGGTTCGGGCTCTGGGCGGCTTCCCTTCTCCTTGGCCATGGCTCGGACGATCGCCCGGCAACGGCGCCACGCGTCGGCATGGGAACCGGCGTTGAACATGCCCTGCAACTCGTCGGGCAGCTTCATCGCGGGGAACTGCTCGTCGACCTCGCGCAGGACCGAGACGCGATCGAGGCGGCGCAGCGCGGCAAGGAGAGTCTCGGTCGACGGCATGTCGGTGTCGACGAACTCAGCATCGAGGTCCCTGTAGACGGCAGCCCACACCGACCAGCCCTTCGCGGTGCCGACCTCTCGGATCTTCACGGACCATTCGCGCAGCAACTCTGCGTCGGAAGCCGCCACCAGCGCTTCGGGCGTCTGGGGGGCGGCGTCGTGCTGCTCGGCCCACTGTCGGAGGATCCCGATGAGTGTGTCGCGGGCGCTCACTGGGTCTTGCCTCCCTCAGCCTCGTCGAGGATGAGCGCAGCGGCCTGCTTGGCGGACAGCAGCCCGTTCTGTTCGGACAAGGCGCGGCGGATCCGCTCGGCCTCGGTCGTGTGGCCATGGGCGTCGAGCAGCTCGGCGGCGTGCGTGCCGTGCATGCCCCGCCGGGTCTTGGTGGCGTCGAGGATGAGGCGGACGGTTGGGTTGCCGTCGATCCGGGCCTGGTTCCATGCGGCGGAACGTCCGCGGTGCACCTGGGAGTTGCGGGCGCGGGTGCCGCCGTGACTCGTGCACAGTTCGCCGGCCGCCGAGCCGCAGTCCGGGCACGCGACGGCGAGCGGCGGCAGGTTCTTACGCCGCAAGTCGTTCGGGGTCAGGTCGGTCATCAGGAATCCTTTGGGGTCCAGTAGGGGGCGCCGTGGGGCAGGGGCCGAAGCCGTTGTGCTGCGAGCACTGGAGCTGCGACGGATACGGGCCGCCGTTCTCGGCGGGATCGATCAGTTCCGAGGCCCTGCGCATTCGCAGGCTCCAGGAGTCGTCCGCGATGTCCTGGGCGGCTTCTCGGACGGCCGCACCGCCTATGGCCTGCTGGTAGCGCAAGTACGTGTCCTCGGCGAGGATGCGGCGCAGGTGCCGGTCCACCTCGGTCAGGGTCGCGTCGAACCGGGACGGCAGGGCGACGGTCAGGGCCGGCTCACGGGCCGTGGCGGCGCGCACCGCCCAGGAGGCGATGACGGCGATGGTTGCCCACTCCCATCCGGCGAGCCTTTCCACCCTCTTCCTCTCGTACGTGCCGAGCTCAAGTCCGGCCGCGAGCTGACGATTGCCCTTACTCATTGCGAGGAGAGCGGCGTGGTCGGCAGGGTTCTTGGGTGAGCTGGGCCGGTGGGTGAAGGGGCTACAGGCACCTCAGTGATCGGTGCCCAACTTGCAGTCGAACGGGATCGGTCGCTTACGGCCCTTGCGGCAGACCCGAGGACTCATGCCGTGCTCCAGGGGGAACGTCCTGGGATTCGAGAACTCGACGGCCTAGGCTGTCCGTTTCGTGCTCTGCCTCGTGGGTTCCGGTAGAACAGTGCTTCAGAAATGGCGAACTGACGGGAGATCAACATCGGACAGGCGCGCATGCTGTACGCGAGACATTCTGGGTGCATGCCGGGCTCGCTGGTGTCCCCGACGCGCACATCAGAAGGCCGCACCGCGAGGCAGATCCACTCATCGAAGCCCTGCCCGCACACCTGGCAGCGACGCTCGGCCAGTGCCTGGTCGCGCCGATCTTTGTCGAGCGCCCCGAACAGGTACCGGCCGCCAGCGTGCAGCGTGATCCACGGGACGACCAGGCCGCCCAGAGTTGGACGGCCCGCGCACCGTATCGGCACCGGTAGCTGTGCGGTCACCGACCATTTCCTCGTGCGTCACATGGGTGGGGTGCGTGGCCGTCCTTGCCGGGCCAGTCATGGCGCGGCATGCCACACCAGCGGCGGCGCGTCTCCTGGTCGAAAAGCGGCGCCTCGGGGGTGGACAGCTTGCGGTTGCCGTGGAAGTGAATCCGCCGCCACTTCGCGGCGGCCTACTTCGCCGCCGCGGTGACGGCACACTCACACTTCACGAACCGCGTGAGCGCCGCTTCGAGGGCATCGTGTACTCACTCTGGTGCCATGTCAGTACTTCTTGCGCCGGCGCGCGAGACGCCAGCGGTAGAGGGGGCTCGGCACGCGGCTGGACTTCCGCCGGTTGTGCCGGCGGCATAGCAGCTGGCCGTTCCACAGTTGCGTCGGCCCGCCACGGCTCCAGGGGTGTATGTGATCGGCCTCGGTCCCCGGTGCCGGGCACCGGAACCAGAGGGGCGGCTTGTGCTCGCACCGGCCGTTGGCCTGGCGGATGAGCTGCTGCTTCTGGGACCAGCTGAAAAGCCGGGTGGGGTCCCGCCAGCGCCGCTTACGGCCAACGCCGATGGCGAGGCACAGGATGCCGAGCGCGGCAACGGCCAGGCAGGCGAGCAGCATAGTCGGGTCTGGCTGCATGGCTCTCAGTGCAGGTCGTTGCCGAAGGAGATCGGCTCACGCCTGGTCGCCCAGAACAGCTCCTCGAAGTCGATGACCGTGACGAGACGGCCCTTGCCGAGGCAAAGGTTGGCCCTTCGGGGCTCACGATGCTCTGCGCCGGGGCCGGGCTCGGAGACGACGCGGTACTTGGACATGGTCGAGGGCTGCTTTCTGTACAGGAACGCGTGAGCCAGACAGCGAACCGCCGAGGAGACCGGAGTGGCTCCTTGACGGTTCGGATGGGGGCGTCCTCAGAAATCGATGGAGTACTTCGGGGGACGGCGCAGGATCACCGCGGCGGCACGCAGGTCCTTCTCGTCGTCGGGCGACCTGTCGTCCTCGTCGCGGAGGTCGGTGAGCGTGAAGGCACCATTCGGGAGCTGGTAGCCGTCCTCGGACGGAACGGCGTCGCGCATGCGGAACTGCAGCCCAGTGCCAATGTCCCAGTCGTTGATGGCCTGCAGGCTGTCGCTGTTGAACAGATCGACACGGCCATCGAAGACGTCGGTGTCGCCGTTCTTCCAGGTGATGTGGGCCTCGATCCGCGAGCCTGCGTGCTCGCTGCGCTTGATGTTCAGGTCGCCTATCACCCCAGCGAACGACTCGCCCAAGCGCAGCTCGAAGGCGATCGCCCGCAGGTGGTCGAAGTTGATGTCGTACTTCCGGGAGAAGTCGACGATCTCGGCCACCTGCTTCTCGGCCACTCCGGGCACCTGGTCGCGCAGGTAGGTGGCCACCGTCTCGGGCTCGGGGTAGGCGAAGCGCATGTGGTAGTGGAAGCGTCCGGGGCGGTTGAGCATGTAGTCGTTGACGCGCTGCAGCTCGTTGACCGACAGGACGTATAGGCGCTTCGTCGTGCTCAGCCCGTCGAACAGGCTCAGGAACTGGTTCTGCGACTCGCCGTCCTCGTTGGAGAAGATCTTCTCAAACTCATCGAAGACGACGACGACTTCACCCAGCTCGTCGAGGAAGGCGGCCAACCCCGGCGTGTCGTGCTGCACGAGCACGGTGGGCAGCTTGTGCTCCTCGCGCATCCGCTCGGTGAGCAGGCGGAGCATGAGGCTCTTACCCATGCCCTTGTCGCCGGAGAGGATGACGCCGAGCGAGCGGTCCATGGCGGAGTAGCCGGTGACGATCCGCTGCACACGGGAGGCGTGGCTGCCGTAGACGGTCTCCTCGGCGGATGCCAGCGGCTCCGTCTGGCGCAGGCTGTAGCCGGTCATCTGAGAGAAGGCGATCGTGTAGGTGGCGACGGGCAGATCAGCGAAGGTCTGCACGGAGTCCCCGTAGAGGCGAAACTCCCCGCCGGAGGCGACGATCGTGGATGCGGGCATGAAGACTTCTCGCTTTCGCGGGAGGATGTGGGTGGTGGTCTCAGCACAACGGTGCTCAACGCATGGGCAGCACGCTGCTGTCCGGGTGGTAGACGCCCTCGCCCTCATCGAGCATGGATTCGCTGAGGGTGACGGTGGCCGGCATCAGGCGTGTTGGCGGCGCGGCGCCAGGTTCGCGGCGGGGTTGAACGTGACTGGTCTCCGCGGCCGCGTGGTCGTAGTGTCCTGCGTCATGCCGCGAGTCGACGCAGGCCCGGCGATACCCTTGAGTCGTTCAGTTCAGAAGCGCTCGCCCATGTCGACGCTGTCGTACTCCTCGCGCGAGACGGTCTCCCAGTCGGTCGCATTGCCGTCCTTCAGCCGCAGCTCCCACTTCGCGGGTGTCTTGTATCCCTTGAAGACGCGCACGGTGGTGGTCCCGCACCTGCTCCATCGAGAGGGAGCGGTCGATCACGAGGTAGACGGCGGCACTGCCGCCGAGGCGGTCGTTCTTGCGGAGGCTGGTCTCGGCGTCCTTGTGGGTGTACTGGCGGGTGGGTCATGCGTAGAGGTGTGCTGCGCGCTGCCCGTGTGACATAGCGGTGTGGGATTTCTTGTGCCGGGCCCGTGCTCGGCTTTCGCTGTCAGTGGGTCAGAAGTTCGTCGAGGAGGCTGTCGATGTCGACGGCCTTGGACTCCTGGCCTGCGGCTACGGCCGCGTAGGTCTTGTGGAGCCACTCCTTGATGGGGGCTGCCGCCACTTCGAGGCGTGCGTATCCTGCGGGGGACTCCAGTTCGATGCTGAGGCTGCGGTTCTGAAGCGGGCCGACCGGGGTGATCTTCACGTCGCCGAGCCCGGCGGGAGTCGTGATGCCCTGGGCGAGCAGTTCCCGGGCGAACGTCCACCGGACCACCTGGTCGGGCGTGACATAGAAGGAGACCTGCACCGCGTAAGGGTCGGTGTCCATGTAGTACAGCCGCACGGGGACGAACACACGCGTGTCCGCGTCGGCCACGAGCGTCATGCGGGTCTTCAGTTCCAGGCCGGGAAAGCCCATGGGCGGATTCCTGTTCTTCGGCGGGAAAGCGTGGTGGAGGCGGGCGACGGCAGGCAACGCGGCTACGCCTGGCGTTCTGCCAGGGCGTTGATGGCGAAGAAAACCTCGCCGTGGACGGCCCATTGGTCGAGGTAGTGCCAGGCTTCGGCATGGCTCTCGGCGAGCGGTTCGTCGTACGCCTACGTGCCGGGCCAGGCGCTCTTGAGCAGCTCGTTGCGCACTGAGCGCCACTCGTCCTGGACGGCGTACAGGTGTTGGGTGGCCTCGCGTAATTCCCGCACCTGCCAGGCGTAGCGCCGGGTCCGGTCGGAGGGAGCCAGCCGGGCGAGCTGCTGCTCGGTGACGTGCACGAGCTCGTCGGCGTGGTGGAACACCCGGCCGAAGGCAGACAGGGTGTCGGGCGTCGCGCTGCTGCTGCCGTCGCCCGTACGCATCCTCGTCGTGAGGCTGGAAGGTCTCGGGGTCGGAGTGTCGGCTGGAGTAGTGGTCCCAGTCGGCGAGGAGCTGCCGGCTGTGCCATAGGTAGAGGGCGAGTTGGCGCAGGTACAACTGGTGCGCCCGGCTGCGGGGTTGATTGAGGTCGTCAAGTTGGGCCTTTGGACAGTCCGTTCACCGGCCTGGCACCTGGGGCTGGTCCGCAAGTCCTGAGCCGTGCTCGCCGGGGGCGGGGTCGTCGCAGGCGCCCTGTGTGCCGAAGACGGTCATGGCGTGCGCCTTCGGGCTGCGTCATTCAGGGGTGTGAAGTGTGGAAGACCGCAGGGGCGGGCGTTCTCGACGAGCGAGACACCCGCCCCTGCGGCATGGGGTGGTGGCGGCGGTTGGTCAGACGGCCGCGGTGGCCGCGGAGCGGTCGTCGGTGCTGCCGGGAGCAGCGCTGTCGTTGTCGTCCAGGAGATGCGGATCGATGCCGAGGGCGCGAGCGGCGTTCCTCTTGTCGCGCTCGGTCAGAGCCGTCACGATCTGCTCGTAACTGCTCTGGATCGGCGGGTTCTTCACGGTGCCGTAGCCGAGTACGTACTGGCTCTTCATGGCACGGGTGAAGGCGACGTAGAACATCCGCTTGCTGTCTTGGGTCATCTTCGTGTCCTCCCTGTAGAGGACGACAGCGTTGTCGAATTCGAGACCCTTGGCACCGTGGATCGTCGAAACGACCAGGTCGGCCTTGGACTCGAGGTTCTTCCGCTTGCGCTCCTGGTTCTTCTGCTTGTTGATGTTCAGCTTCTGCTGGTTCCGCTGAATCTCGAAGGAGAGCAGGTTGTCGCGCAGTCGATCGAAGAACGCCTTGTGCGTGAGCGTGCCCTGGTGGCAGAGCGTGACCCAGCCGTTGATAGTCGCGCTGTTCTCGATCCACCACTCGGAGCGCAGGATCGCCTTCTCAACGTTGGCGTTGGCAGCGTTCTTCGTCAGCTTGTCCATGTTGTCCTTGATCCCCTGGGAGACCACGAACGCTGCGTTGGTCGGCGGTGCCTGCAGGACGTCGTTCCAGAAGAACTTGATGTACTTCGAGAAGATGTCCGTGGCGTAGACGCGATCGCTGACCAGAGAGGCGACGCGGCGGTTGGGGTAGCGCTTTTCGAGCACATCCTGGATCAAGGACACCTCGCGGCGCGAGAAGGCCAGGAAGGCCACCTGCTCGCCCCGGTCCAGGCACTTGTCCACGTATTCGGGGATGACCGTGTTGCGCACGATCGCCTGCAGGTCCTGGGTGACGAACCCAGTGAGTCTGGCCACCTCGCGGTACTCCAGGGTGACCTTCTCCTGGAACGAGTCGGCCGTAGGCATGGCGAGCGAGTTCGCCTGCAACTGGATGTTGGCGAACTGGTTGGTCTCCAGGCCGCCGAGCACGACGTTCGCGAAGTCCAGGATCTCCTGATTGCTCCGGTAGTTCGTCGTGAGCTTGAAGGTCGCGAAGACCCCCGAGCCCTCCAGCGTGTTGAGCGCACGCGGGTTCGCTGAGCGGAACTCGTACAGCGTCTGCGAGGCATCGCCGACGATGAACAGGGACTGAGCGTGCTTGGTGATGTACTTCAGCACGTAGATGAACTCAAACACGCTGTTGTCCTGTACCTCGTCGATGATGAGGTACTTCGACTGTACGTGGGCCGGCTCGGCCATGTCGTCGATCTTCTGGTAGCAGATGATGATCTGCAGCTCCAGCGACGTCTGCTCGATGCGGTCGAGCAGGGCGATCACCTCGTCGAAGTGGCTCTCGACGAAGGTGTTCAGGGCCGTGAAGGCACCGGTCCTGTTCTGGTCGACCTCCAGCAGGCGGTGGCGGAACGTCGCCGCGAACTGGCTGCTCGGGTAGAAGATGTCGATCGAGTTGATGATGGTGTCGATCACCGAGACCTTGTGCCTCGGATGGTTCATCGAGTAGATGTCGATGATCATCTTGGCGATCGTCATCGAGCCGACGTCCGGGTTCTTCTCCGTGATGTTGTCGGCTGCGGCGTTGGTGAACGAGAGCACCGTGATGTCCGAGGCGGGGACGCCGCAGGCTTCGAGGTACTTGATCCGTTCGAGGATCACGGTCGACTTGCCGGTGCCGGCTCCCGCTTGCGTCATCACCAGCGGCTCGTGCGTGGTGAGCGCGTCGAGCTGCTGCTTGGACAGGTGGGGCGGCAGATTCGGAGGCGTGGCCGGCTGCGCAGGCACCATCAGCTGAGGCTTCATCTGCTCCAGGTAGTCGAGCGTGTGGTTCATGAGCAGGCTGAGGTTCTGCTTCGACAGCTTCGTGGCGATCTGGTCGGAGAAGGTCGCATCCACCTGCTTGTGGATCTGGCGGTAGGCCTCCAGCGGGACGTTGTAGTTCTCCAGGTAGCGCAGCTGGACGGCGAGCATGTTCAGCTGCTCCTCCGTCGGGCCCGCGGGCATGTCCTGGATGTAGCGGCAGACCTCGTCGGCGATCGCCTCGGAGTCCCAGATCTGGGCCAGGCGCGTGATGCGCTCGTAGATCGAGTACTGGTGCATCCACTCGTCGAACTCATCGCCGAGGTTGGAGGCCGTCAGGCCGGCGGATGTGAGCACGTCCTGGACGTAGTCACGGGCGTTCTCCAGCGGGCTGGTGTCCCACTGCAGGAACACGGCGGCGTCGTGGTTGCCGTAGGCGGGCAAGCGCGGGACGGCGGTCGCGTACTCCGGCTCGGGCTGCCCCTGCTTGAAGAGGTACAGCTCCATCCGGTACTGGATGACGAGGTCGCGCGTGGACTTGCCGCCGGACTTGTCCTCGTAGAACACGAGGGCCTGCGGGGTCATGTCGAAGACGACGTCCCAGTCGTCGAATCGGTTGGACGAGGTGTCGACAGCGAAGCGGTCGTCGACGTGTGGGTTCGGCAGGGTGAAGGACCCGCCAGCGTTCAGGGCACGGTGCGTGATCGGCGCGAGCGGGATCGACGTCGTGGTGATGTCGTGCTGCGTCGAGCTCTGCTTGACCTCGATGTCGGTAGCCATGGCGTAGGCGGTGTTGGTGGCAGTGTTGACCGGCAGCAGGGACTCGTTGAGCAGGCCGATCTTCTTGCCGTTGCCGGTGAGCTTCGCGGAGAAGAACTTCGGGTCGACGGCCTTCTGAACAACGGCATTGGCCGAGAGGTCGAGGTCATCAAGCAGGACAGGCATGGCGCTGCCTTTCTTCAGTGGGTCGAGAGGAGGATTGAGAGAAGGCGTGAATCATGTCGCATAGCAATGCTTACAAGAGATGAATAGTCAGTCGAATGCCAGAGGGCGAGCGAGGCGCAACGACAGGGTTGGACCATGGGTGCAGGTACGAACACGGGCGGGGCTCTCGTCAGCCGACGAGCCCCGCCCGTGTTCCTCTCAACCCACCCGTCAGGGGCCGTTAGGCCCCTGAATCCGGGGTATGTGGCGAAGCCACACCCCGGACACCGCGCGCTACCCAGGCGCGTGGTCGTTTATCAGCGGCAACTCACCTCACTTCGAGGTCGAGTCCGAGCGCCGGTCGGCACCATCGACGGCAGCATCGCCGGCATCGAGGTCCCAGGGACAGGCCGTGACGAGGGATCCTGCGGAATCGACCTCGAACAGGCCGAGCATGAGGCCCAGTTCGCGGAGTTCATCGGTGCTCCGGACATGGGTGGTGAGGTTCGCTCGGGCCGCGGCAGAGAGCTCCATGGCTCGCCTTCGGTGCTCTTGGAGCAGAGGTTCGGGGAGCATGGTGGACATGGCTGTCCCCCTTTCTGAGCAATGAGGGCGTGAGGGTGAGGTACGCAGAGCTCTCCCGTTCCGGAACATCCACAACAGGAGCGCTCGGTGCGATGTGGACGCCTGCTCAGTCATCCGACGGGGATGCCGAGGCTGTGCCGCCGGTGGGGGCAGCGAGCAGGTAGTCCTCAATCCAGGTGCGAACAGCCTTGCGCGCCGGCCGCGCGCCCTGGGAGGCCACGTAGGTGGTCTCTTCGATGGCGCGCAGTTCGTCGTCGGGCATCGACGCGGGCAGCGCCTGGGCCAGCCGCGGCTTGGCCTCGACGATCCGCTCACGCTGCCGCTCGTAGTCGGCGGCCATGATCTGCCGGTAGGTCTGCCGGTCGATGGGGTTGAACCCCACAACCAGTGAGAACCGGCCCAGCAGCTCGGCGTCGAAGAACTGCGCCAGTGCCTTGTTGAGACTCTGGTTCGAGATGGTCTTGGGGTTGTTGCCGAAGCCGATCATCTTGCCGTCGAGCGAATCACGGGCGGCGTTGGTCGTGCAGATGACCAGGGCCTTGGAGAAGTCCAGCATCTTGCCATGGGCGTTGCGGATGTAGCCTTCGTCGAACGCCGAGAGGAACAGGCGCTGCACGGCCTTGTCGGCCTTCTCGAACTCGTCGAGCAGGATCACCCGGTGGGGGTTGGACTCCAGCGTGTCGAACGGGAGCTCCTGGTTGGAGTCCGATCCGACGTAGCCGGGAGGTGAACCGATGATCTTCGACGTCGACCATTCGCTGTGGAATTCGGTCATGTTGAGGATGATCGGCTCGGTGCCGGTTATCTCCTCAGCGATGATCTTGACTGCCTCGGTCTTACCCACTCCCGAGGCCCCGGCGAACAGCCACGTCGTGGGCGTCTTCGTCGGGAACGGGTCGAGCTCTTCGCGGCCCAGACGGTCCGTGAGCTTGGCGAGCACGTCGTCCTGGCCCTGCAGGCGGCTCGTGAGCGTGGCGCGCAGCGCGGCAACGTCGAGGTCCTTGCGCTGGGCGTTTCCGGTCATCAGGCGCTTGGCCACATCGAGCACACGGGTTTTGGTCAGCGGCACCTGCGGGATGGACCGCAAGGTCTGCGCGAGTGCCGTGTCGCCGGCGTTCTCGGCCTGGACGATGAGCTTCTTCTGCTCCAAGACCCGGTCAGCCATCGCGCGGTCGAGCAGGGTGATGGCATTGTCCGGCCGGTGCTGGCCGGCCCGGGAGTTTGCTTCGGCGATCTGCACCACCGAGGCCAGGACGTCGTCGGAGACCCCGATCTGGTGACGGTAGTGCGCCATCAGGCCGGGCCGGACCGTGGTCATCACTGCCAGCGTCTGTTCCACGCTCAGCTCGTCGACGATGAGCCGGGTGAAACGGCGGGCGAAGGCCGGGTCCTCGTCGAAGGCCCGAGACTCGGTGCTGGTGGTCGCGCCGATGACGGACATGTCACCGCCAGCCAAGGCCGGCTTGAGGATCTGCGAGATCTTGCGGCCGACGGCGTCGCCACGGCTGCCAGACCCTCCGGTGATCTGATGGATCTCGTCCATGAACAAGATGGCCTTGTTCATGGGATCCGAGGCGAACTCGACGATCGCCTTGACCCTCTCCTCCAGTGAACCAACGACGCCGGTCCCGGCAATGATGTTGGTGATGGGCAGCTCGTAGATCGTGTGGTCCTTGAGCTGGTCCGGGATGAGGGTGTCACCGAGCGCGATGCGCCGGGCGATGTCCTCGACGATCTTCGTCTTGCCGACGCCGGCGGAACCGACCAGCAGAGCGTTGGGCTTGGTCTTGCTGATGATGACCGAGAGGACCTGTCCGATGAGCGTGTCACGGAACATGGTCGGATCGGCGTTCTTGAACTTCTCGTTGTAGTCGACGAGGAGCTCCTTGACGTCGTCGGCGCTGCCACCGCTGGACGGCAGTCCCACGGACGGGAACTGCGGAGGGAAGCCGCCGCCACCGCCGTGGCCCTTGTCGTCGTCGGAGCCGCCGGGCGTGAACTTACTGAGACCCATCGGGTCCTCCTACGGTGCGGGTCGCTCGGCGTGATGGCGCGCTGGGTGGATGCGTCACGGGCTCCGAGCATGGATATGGACGGGCGGGAGAAGAAGCCAGGGGTCACCAAGAGCGGTGTCGGCCAGGGGAGTTGGTTGCACGGCACCGCTCTTGGCGACCCTTGGGGGCAGCAGGGTCAGACGACCATGCCGAGGAGCCTCTGCCGGATGCTCGGATCGATGTGCTGCATCGAGTCGGCGTAGCGTTTGGCCAGGTCAACCATGGACGACCAGTCCATGGCGGAGCACGGTGCGTAGTACAGGTTCTTCGGGTGGTCCTGGCGCGTGGACGGCGGCAGCCAGTCGAAGTCGGTGACCACGAGCGAGAGCCTGCGCTGGCGCACGCGGCTGGCGTTGATGTACCGCCAGATCTGCGTGTACTCCGTTCCGCCCGACACCTTAGGGATCCTGCGGAACTCCTTCCAGATCTGAGCCGTCGACTTGTTCTCCGTGCGCAGCATCACCTCCTGGGACAGGAAGTGGCTGAACGAGTTGAAGTACAGGTTGATGTTGAGCTTCTTGGCGATTCGGATGAGCATCATGACCGCCTCCTGGTAGTTCTCCTCGGAGATCGAACCGGAGGTGTCGATGTAGATGTGCAGGTCGGGCATGTACTGCACCGAGGTGATCCGGCCGGGCTTGTTGAAGTCGTCCGGGTTCCGGCGGTTGGCCTTGAGGAAGGTCGCCTTCGTCGTGCGGAAGATGTTCTGTGACTTGTTGACCTTGCCCATCCGGCGCAGCACACGGGTGATGTCCTTGAGCAGGTCGAGCTTGCTCGGCGGCTGCTTGCGGAAGGCCACCTGGGCGCTGCGGCTGCCAGGCTGGCCCGGTTGCTGCGTGGCTCCCAGGGCGGCGGCCCGGGCGGCTGCCCGGGGCAGCGACGTGAGCTTGGACAGCGACGTGTTCGAGACGACCTTCACCGGCGAAGTCAGCGACTGGTTGATGAGGTTCCACTCCCCCGTGATCTTCGCCGCGGTGGCCCGGGCATGGGCCTCGACGTTGACCAGGACGAGGGAGCGCGGGCAGAACAGCTCCCCGACCGTGAACGGCAGGACGCCGGTGTCCAGGGCGGTGTTCTGCTGGCCGGCGTGGGCCCGCTGCTGCTCGGCGTAGTTCATGAGCATGTGCACGAGCACGCGGGCGAAGGAGTGCTCATCGTTGGCGTCAGAGTCGTCCTTGCGTACCAGCAGCGACTCGGTGAGCCCCTTCAATGACAGGGCCGTGAAGTCGTTGAGCAGCTTGGTGGTGGCCGGCGGCAACGCACTGGCCATCGTCTGTGTCTGCTGGGACAGCCAGATCTTGAAGTCGTCGAAGGACGCGGAGGACTGGAACCAGAACCCGAGGGTGTCGGGGTGGAAGGTGTAGGCGATCGAGGCGAAGAAGGCGCTCTCGTCGCCGGTCCCCGCCAGCAGAGCCTTCGCGGCCGGGAGGACATCAGCCTGCGCGGTGTAGAGCACCCGCGGTGAGGGTGCGGGCATCTTGTTCTGCTGTCCGGCCTGGACGGCGAAGAGCTCGGCGACCGGCAGCGGTGTGCCCTGGTCGAAGTTGATCAGGGTCTGCCCGAGCAGCTCCTTGACGGTCTGCTCGCTGGCCACGTTCAGCGTGTCGCCGAGGCAGCTCAGGACCAGATCCGGGATGCCCCCCGTCAGATCAGCGCCCTGGGCGTCGGTGATGCTCGCCGGGGCGTTGGGGTTCAACGGCTCCAGCAGCGGGTCGATGAGGGTCTGATGGATCGCCGGCATCGGGTCGTAATCACCGGTGCACGAGATGATGTGCAGTGCGTCGAGTACGGCCGGCTTCTGGTTCGTGACGGTGATCGTCATGGGTCGTGGTCTCCTTCTGAGGACAAGGCTGCGGCAGAGCGCCGCCGACGGTGGGGAGTTGCAGCAAGGACGGCAGCCCGCCGCAGTCCCCACCACCATTGAGCGAGCGATCAGAGGAAGGCCGAGAGGACCGGCTTGGCCTGGTTGACGATCGGAGCGTCGATCTCCATGAAGGCCTCGAGGTTCTGGCGGTCGATCTGCTGGCTGGTCACCATCTCGATGAGGGTGCGGGTGTGCTCCGGCTCGATCTGGGTGATGGCCTGGGCCAGCTGCTCGATGAGGCGCGCGTTGTCCTTACTCTCCTTGAGTGCGTACAACAGCGACCCGGACTTCTCGTTGTCGGTCAGCGTCGCGATGACCGCGGCCATGTCGGTCATGGTCGCTGCGGCCTTAAGACTCTGGTAGCAGTTCGGCTTCGGGACGTTCACCCGGTTCTGCTGCACGCCGCCGGCGTTGTTCGCCAGGTCCTGGGAGATGGTGGCCACGAGCTGCGTGGTGAACATGGTGTCTCCGACGTAGGCCTCGATTGCCTCGTTCAGCAGCGAGGTCTCGCGGTCGCCGATCTGGATCGGGGTGGCCAGGTACTGCGCCAGCTGCTGCGGGTCGGCCGCGTTGAGCCACTTCGACAGGTTGTCAATGGTGCGCGGCGTGGTGAGTTGGTTCATCTCCTCGCCACCGTCGAACAGATCGGCCATCGTGACGTTGCCGTTGTCGTCGTCGTCCTGGCCGTCGACGACGATGGCCTCGGGCGTCGACTTCTGGAAGATGAGCCCGGGGTATTGCGTGAGCACCGTCTTCACCCAGGGGTTCATGTTGTCGCCGAGGACGGACATGAGGGTGGCGGCGTCGGGCTCGACGTGGAAGATCGCGAAGCGGGACAGGCTTGCCTCATCGAGCGAGGTGACGTTGCCCCTGTCGTTGCCGGCCACGACGATGCGGACGTTCTTGGGCAGCTCGACGTACCCCATGCGTCGCAGCGTGACCAGGGTCAGCGCGCCGGAGGTGACGTCGGAGGTGGTGCGGTTGATCTCGTCGAGGAAGAGGATCGGCCACTCACGCGGGTTCTTCTCGGCGTAGTCGATGCACTCCTGGATCACCTGGTGCGGGTAGAAGACCTGCTTGTAGCTCTGCGTGCCGTCGCCCTTGGTGTACAGCACCAGACGTGCACCGGTGAGGTCGGCCTTGTCGGCGAGCTGGTTGCACGGCAGCGTGAAAGCCTGCGTGCCCATGGCGTAGGCCAGGTCCTCGACGAAGCTGGACTTGCCGATGCCGGATTCGCCCATGAGAGCGGGCGTCGCGCCGACCTCAAGGGACTGCTTGATGAGGGTCGTCAGAGTGTCATTGAACTTCATATGGATGTCTTTTCTGTGCGCGGGCGAGGAAGAGAGAAAGAGAAGAGATGTCGGAGGACGGCGCTGCCGCTCTCGGCGTCGCCGAGGCTGCATAGGCCGTGAACGTCCTGTGGCGCGGGCCGCGCCGTCGGAGCCTGGCGGCCTGCACTCCGGCCATTGGTGGCGATGGAGCCCCGCTGCACATCGCCACCCGATCGCGCTCCGCGCGATCCAGCCCTGTCCCCGACCTGTGCTCGGCCCCGCCGCAGCACCCGTCACCCACCCCACCCGCTGCCAGAGGCAGCAGATGAACCAGGAGCAGAAGCAGCAGCAGGAACAGGAACAGAGCGTCAGTCAGTTGGTCGACGAGGAACGGGCCTCGCGGTCGGCCACGAGCGCAGCCGCCCGGTCGAGGAGGAAGGGCCGGCCGTTGCGCCGCTCGCTGTGCTTGGGGCGCGCAGGGATGACGTCCAGCGCCGCCTTGTAGAGCAACCACGCGGTATCGCCCATCGAGTACCCGACGCCGAGGGCGCTGTAGGCGCGCAGTTGCGTCCGCATCCAGCCGTAGAGCGACGCGAGAACCGAGAACTCCCAGCGGGACATGTCGTGGTTGAAGTCGCCGGGATCCCGGAGCTGATGGTGTGCACTGGCCAGGGTCTGCTCGACGATCGCCTGCGAGTACGGGATGTCGGGCATGTCCTCGGCGGTGTCGACAGCTGATGCTGAAGCACCGGAGCTCTCGCTGGCGTTCACGGCCAGCTGCGCGTAGAGGTCCTCGATGGAGGCGAAGGCCGGCGCGCTAGTTGCTGCGTTGACATGAGCGACGATGCGATCGGGCACCAGCTGGCGGGTGAAGGTCGACCAGTGGTCCAGGAGCAGCTCGTACCAGCCGTGTTCCTCACGCAGGACGCGCTTGCCGGCGGCCACGGGGAAGTCGTGGAAGTTCTTCGGCAGCGGCATGACGAGATGGAAGCCCTGACCGGACATCGACAGCTCCGAGTAGAGGATGTCCGGCAGCCGCAGTAGGTCTGTGGCCACACCTGATGGGCAGTCGGCCTCGATGTCGAGGACGAGCAGCCCGTCAGTCTGGGCTTGGAGGTAGAAGGCGGTGTTCGCGGCCTTCGGTATCGCCGCGGTGAGTTCGTCGAGAGTGAGCAGACAGGTCTCGTCCAGGGCGAAGGCTCCGCGTAGTGGGCCGGCGTGCTGACAGCTGGAGGTGCAGCCGGCGATCAGGTGCCGTACGTCGATCGGGGCCTTGCGCTTCGGCGGCTTGGTGGGATCGTCAGGGGTCTCTTCCCCGATCTGTCCGGAGATGGTCCATCGACAGGCACTGGCGAGGGTGCGGATCGCGGGGTTGCCGTAGAACTGCGGGAACCAGGCATGGGGGTCGGCTGGAGTCATCGTGGGACGCACGCTTTCGATCGGAGGCGTCAGGAGGGGAAGAGAAAGACAGGACCCCCGTACTCACAGATGCGAGTACGGGGGTCTCATCGATGATCGGCGGGGATCAGCCCTGGTAGGTGATCCCCGCCTGCTGAGCCTGGCCGGAGCCGTTCCAGGGGCCGGTGGCCACCGGCGCGCCCACGGGCGAACCGTTGTCCTTGAGGGAGGCGTTCTCGGCCTCCAGGCGCGCGAGCTTCTCCTCCAGGGTCTCCTGCTGGGCAGGAGCCGGAGCGGGAGCTGTGGCCGGAACAGCAACCGGAACAGGAGCAGCAGCTACGGGCACAGCCACGGCGGTCGCCGGGTCCTGAGCCTGAACCGGATCCTGCGCGGCCACGGCCACAGGTGCGGACGCCGGCTGCGGGGCCGGGAAGGACAGGCCGCCCTCCGCTTCGGTCGCCACCGGGACAACGGCGGCAGGGGCAGCACTGGCAGGAGTGGCCTGAACGGGGCGCGGCGTGCCGTTAAGCACGATGCCACGCGCAGCCAGCTCAGCCTGGTCGATGCCGCCAGCAGTGTAGTAGCGCGGCGCCTCGTGGACGATCACCTGTTCGAGGGCCAGGCCGCGGTTGCTGAAGTTCTTCGGCTTGTAGGTGCGCAGCACGAGCGTGACGTCGAGGCCCTGCGCGAGCTCCCGGCCGGACTCGTCCTGGTCGTAGGTGCCGTCGCCTTTCGGAGAAGGGATCGCGATGACCGGCAGAGTGCTGCCCTTGGAGTCGATGGAGTAGTTGGATCCGGTTTCGGGCCGCTTCGGGGAGTCGTAGCGGCGCTCGGAGACGAACTGCTCTTCGAGGGTGGGGATGTTCGGATCGGCGAACTGGACCTCGGCGTGAATGATCGTCGCGGTGGTGTGCGGCTTGCCTACGGGGTTCATGCCGTTCTTCGTCTTGCGCTCGTCGCTGGCGGCGAGCTCCGCGCCCTCGATGAGGCGGGCGAGTACGGCGAAGCCGAGCTTCCCGCGGATGAACACGTTCTTGCCCTCGGTGATCTGGCTGGCGGAGATGGAGTAGTTGGTCATGGTGGTGCGGTTCCTTCGTTCGGTCTGGCGGTCGGTGGTTCAGGGGTCCATTGGGGGGCTATCAGACAGGGTTCGGACTGCCATCCGATCTCTTATCATATCAACTTCTGTTCGGCTATGAGTAGAATGTCGATGTAGGGCCCGAATGGTTGTGCGTGTCATTCGCAGAGGGGTTGTAACAGGGATGACGGCTACGAGTCAGAGGCCAGTGGGGACAGCGTTGAAGCCGTCGGCGCAGACGAGAGCATCTGCGGGGAGCCACGCCGGCCCGACGGGCTTCGGCAACGGACCCGTCATCGCCGCCAGCGTCATGGTGGGCGGAACGGCGCTCTTCGCTGGATGGGGCCTGACGCAGCTCGCGATGTCCGACGGCGGCCTCATCCAGGCGCTGCAGGGCAATCACGCCCCGGTCGGGGCACCGGGGAATTCCGGCGAGAAGAACGCCGGAGGCGGCAGCGCCCAGCAGCCGAGCGAGGGCGGCACGGGGAAGCAGGACGAGAACGGGGCGAGTCAGGATCCGACGCCGGATCGGGGCGACAAGGACAACGGATCAGGTGCACTGGTCGAGGCGAAGGCCGCGCCGAAGGCGAAGCCCTACACCATCAAGGCAGGCGATACACTCACCGCGATCTCAGGGACAACGGGGGTGTCGATCGGCATCCCGGTCGAGACGAACAAGATCCAGAATCCGGATCTCATCTACGCGTGGACCTCGCTGCTCATCCCACCGGTGTGACGACCCGGCGCCGGGTACCGAGCCTGATTCGATGCCCTGATCGCGGTGAAGCGGCCAGGGCATCGTCGTCTTTTCAGGCAGAGGACTCTGCTACTGCGGGCCCGCAGGTCCATCAGTCGCGTGTGCAGCTGGCGCAGCTGCTCGAACTCGTCCCTCATGGACCAGATGCCATCCGGCGTGTAGCCCTGCGGGTATTCAAGCTTGTACTCAATGAGCAGCTCGATCTTCGCATCGACGAGATCGAGCGCTGTGCTCAGATCGAGGACGTCGTCCAGCGGGAGCCCGGAATCGGCGGAGGCGGTCATGCTTCGGTCCTGTGCTCTGCCACCCAGTCGCCGCTCGAGGTTGGGGGAAGGTCCTGGATGTCCAGCCAGCGGTTCATCGCTTCATCCTGGTCGGCGACGCCGTCTGCTTCTTTGTGCAGGGTCAGAAGCGTGATCCGCCCGGTGGGGACGAGGGTCGCGATCTCGAACTCGGCCGGGTCCAGACGATGGGCGACGCGGTAGAGACTTCCCTCAGGGGCCTGCCAGATCGTGGTCTCGCCGCGGTAGACGCCGGCGCGGCTGCTGTGGAACTTGACCGTTAGGTCCTTCATGCTCAGCGTTTGCTCATGGTTGCTGATCCGGGACGTCGAAGGTGCCGAAGACGAACCGCGTATGGCTCACCGCGAGGCGTCACCCGGGACCGGCGTGAGCCGGTCCACGGTATGTCTCCCCGCAAGGCACTCGGCCCGGGTTCGACGCCCGGATCAGCTGTGCTGATCCCCTCCCTTCTTGCCAAAATGCAGCACTGAAACAGCGTCAGAGACCAGAAAAGCCCGCCGTCCAGGCTGTCGGCGGGGTCATCTGAGGTGCGAGGTCATGGTCCCTCACGCCGCATCAGTGCCGTCGGACTCACCCCGGCCAAACAGGAATCCGCGGACGTCACCGTTCTTCATCATGTCCTGTAGATGCGCCAGGAACACCGCGCGCTGCGTGGCCCGGCGATCGGCTAAAGAGTCGTACTCGCGAAGTAACTTCAGGTTGACGACCCAGCCGTTCTCCCGGGAGATGGCCTGGTCAAGCTGAGAGTCCGGCACGACGTCCATGCCGGTGAAGGCGTGGTCGAACTCGGGCGCGATGTCGAGGCGTTGATTCGGCTCGTCGATGTAGAGCGTGTCGATACCAACCTGCTGGCCGGCCTTGTCGAATGCCACGAGGAACACACGGTCTGCCCTGGTGGTGTTGTCGACGTGGACCGCTGCAACGTTCGTGTCACCGATGAAGCTCGTCTGCTCGAACCGCTCGTACACGCGAGCACGAGCGTCATGGCACCACATGATGCGCCGGGCTTCGTTGAAGCCTTTGAACTCGTCAGAGTTGGACGCTTCTGGGTGGGGGTGGATCATCGGTGTGCTCCTTCATATGCGAGATCCGGGAGGTTTGCGATGCCAGGGGGGCGTATTGGCTACGACACACGCCTCGAAGCAGTGAGCCTCAGTCGTTCTTCACTGCGGCGCGGCAGGAGCAGCTGTTGGGAGCATGCTTCGCCCTTGCTGCCCGTCGCTCACTCGGGGGAAGCAGATCTTCTCCGGGCGGAAGGGCCGGCCATGGATCTGGTAAATCCGCGACCGGATCGGACGCGAGTCGGGCGTGGTCGGGTGCTAGCCGCTCAGCCCGGCTGCGCCGAGGTCCTTCGTACGGTCCGGCTGGACCCAGGGGCATCGGCGGTGAGCCGTCACTGTGATGCGCGGTGCCGGCTGGTCCGTCGCGTGCTTGGAGGTCATGCAGTTCGCCCCGTCTTTCTCGGGGGACCTTCTCTCATGAAAGTCCAGCGGCCGCGCAGTTCTCACGCCGCGCCCTTGTCTATTCTGAGCACCGCCGACGTGCTCGAACAGGCCGGTGGAAGGCCCCAGTGGTTCCTCAGATCTGCTGGTGGCGACTCTGTTGAGAGTCGTTATGCACAGGCCCTGGCAAGAGTCTGGTTTTGCTCCGGCGAGATCGGGTGCCGGGACGGTGGTTGGAGCCACCCTCTGGTGCCCGCTTCCTGGTGCATGCGGCGCGTTCGTTGCCGCTCACCGGGCCAGCTCGCCGCTGGCCCGTTCGGCTCGCCCGCGGGCGAGTTCGGCTTGTGCCTCACTCGCCCGGGGCTCGCATCGGCAACGCTAGGCATATGCTGAGGGCGATGCCATTTCGCCGGTGCACAAACTGACCATTGACACCTGTTGACATTGCACCAGTCTGCCGTGTGCCAGCGCGGAAGTGCACCTTCCTCATGATGCTCGTGTCGGGGGTGCACACGTCTCGGGTCCGCACGCGGCCCATAATGCACTTGGCGAACTTTGCGCCTCATTCGCAACACCACCCCCCGACCGACTAGTTGAGCGACAAAACGACATTCTGCTGGTGATTCTTTGTGATGTCGGGAGGGCGAGTTTACCCCCTCCTGACGAGCGGTTTCCTCGTGTCCTCCTTGGTCCGACAAGGTGTTTGTGATAGCCCTCCGATGTGATCGACCTTCCCGCCGAGCCGATGCTGGCGACGCCCGTCGAGACGTTTGCACTTTCCTTGAACTGGTTTACCGAACCGAAGTGGGACGGTTCTCCAGACACTTAAATATGTCTCACCTAAGGCTGCCGTAGCTTCGTGAGCAGTGGCCCCGTTAGAGGCGATGTCGGGTTCTTCGGAGCCGTATACACCGAGGCCCTCTGATCGACCGCTGCCAGCCGACCCGGTGCAGCAACAGCGTTCTCGGCCCTGAGCATCTGCCGATCTGGGGAGCTGAACGCTCCTCGCTCATGAGAATGCTGGACACCCGCAAGCTGGCACCGAACCACCGGTCCCAGATCGTCAGCCAGCTCCGCGAAGTCAGCCTCATGATCAGGAAGGCGGACACATGAGCACAACGCCCGTCTCACCCCGCACCGAGCAGAGCCCAAGCCAGGGTCTTCACCGGACCGTCGGTGCACAGCACCGCGTCAGTGAGCTCGAACAACGCGTCGCGCCGTCCGCACAGGCAGTCGTAGAAGACCCCTCGGAAGCGGCCGCCCAGGCTCGCACCGCGGGCGGCTTCTTGCGCCCGGTGCAGAGCGATCACCCGTGGGCCGGACGGTCTTTCTCCGCCGGTTGGGGATTGCCGGAGAAGCTGAAGGTGTTGCTGGTCGTCGCGGAGACGGTCGTGGAGGTCAGCGCGGATATCTCCCGGGATACTCGCGGCCGTCTGCGCCACCCTGTCCGGTTCGTGCGAGTGCGAGCGGACATGGCCGTCGAAGACGTGCCGCCCTTCGAGGTCCGCAGGCCGGAGGGGAGAGGGAGATGAAGACCGGGGCCCGCGCCGGGCGCTGGCGGCGACGGTCAGCCGGCGACCACGGACAAGCCCGGACGATTTGAGTGCAGATCAGGCTGGCCCGTGACGACGTGCAATGAGAACTGAAGATCGCGTACGCCGGCGAGGGTGGCCAGATCGCGCTGCATGTGACCTTCCAGGGCGCGCAGGTGGGAACGGACCGTGACCTCGGAGAGGCCGAGCGCGCGGGCTGCGGGCTCGGCATGGGTGTCGAACGTGAGCCAGGCGAGTGCCGTGGACACCAGGTCGCGTCTGTCTGCCTGGACCGGCCGGACCAGGGTCTGTGCCCAGGCGCGCACTTGGGGAGTGCCCAACAGCCATGCTAAGGACGGCGGTTGCGCACCTGTCAGCAGCGGCGAAGCGGAAACCTCACGTTGCGTGACCAGTTCCATGGCCAGGGCGACGACGATACGGTCACTGATGGAGGCGAAGTCCATGCGCAGAAGCTCGGCAGCCCGTGAGGCGCGGCGCATGACGGTGTTGCGGTGCAGGCGCAGTCGGCGGGCGGCCACCGTGTACGGGTAGGCGAGGGCGGCCGGAAGCGTCTCCCGCATGGACTCCCACTGTGTCTCGTCGCGCATCAGCGGGTTCAGCAGTCGGCGGGCCCACTGCTGGGCTTCTACCTGTGGCAGGAGACTGACGAGGTCGGAACCGCGCACGGACAGGGCCACAGAGCCCGGCTGGGAGGCGGCGAACTTCTGCGCGTTGATGGCCTCGTTGAGCGCGTCGGCGAGCAGCGTCATGGAGTAGACGCCGCTGCCGCCCAGGGAGGAGGGGGGTTCCAGGGCACCCAGCAGCCGGGTAAGTTCGGCGGAAACCTCCGTTCCGGTGTCGCCGTCGGAGCGGATCGGATGCACGATGATTATCCGCCGGTCGTCCCTCGGGTCGGGCACGACGAGGGCCTGCTGTCCGACGGATGAGCTGAAGCTGCGCGCAGCCAGGTCCCGGCGTGTTTGAGGGGTCTCCACAACGAAGACGCGGGCGGTCTTGGGTTCCAGAAGCCCGGGCGCCAGATTGGCCATGACGCGCCGGGCCTTTTCGATCTCGCTGTCCAGCAGCAGTTCGAACGCCGCGCTGCGCGCCGCGTGGGAGGCGCCCGAGGCTGCCCGGTACTCGCGGTGCGCCTGGTCCACGAGTCCCAGGAGCTTGGCCGCGTGCCGGAGCAACAGGAGGTCGGCCTCGTCGAATGGGGTTCTGCGGGCCACCGCGAGAACGGTCTCCGCTACCGAGGCCGGGGCCAGCGAGATGAGCTGGGTGTGGGGTCCGGAAAGCGCCTCGGGGAGAATGCCGTCGACGGACTGGCGGATGATGGCCTGGGCCAGTTGCTCGGCGGCGGTGGCCGGTGAGGCGGCGAGGACGCGCTCCGGCTCACTTACCAAAACCTGACAGTCCAGAACCCGGGCGAGCCAGTCCGCGATGCGCTGCATGGCCCGTGCATCGGCCAGCTGAGCTGGCAACTCTTTTACGAGTGAGCTGAGTTGTGCAGCGCGGCGCTCGGCGAACATCAGGCGGGCCTGCTGAATCTCCTCATGCATGCCTTCCCAGCGCTCGGCAGGCGCGGACGTGATCAGCAGGGCGATGCCCAGCCGGGCGGCCCGGTCCACGACGGCCGGGGGGAACGGCTGACGCGCCCCTGGAGGGGCAGTGACGGCCAGGCCAGCACTGCCGTCCTGGCTCATCCGCTGGAGCAACAGCTCGAGCACCGGGGCGATGCGGCCGCGGAGGCGGAAGGGTGACGCGCCAGTTATCAGGACGAGCGAGCCATCGGGCAGAGTCGACGGGACTCCGTCTTCCAGCAGTTGTTCCGGCGTCATCGTCACCACGCCGTTGATTTCCGTGGTCTGGGCACGCCGGGAACCGTCTTCAACGAATGTCAGTTCGAGTTCAGGCTTGTCAGTGGGCAGTGAGCCCAGGGGCGGCATGACGTGCTCCTCGGGAGTTGGGACGAGGTCGTGTAGCACTCCTGACACCGTCTGGCCGGCATGGGCGCACGGCGATCACGGCCTTATGGCTCCACTCCCGTCAACCCGCGCTGCCGACCATGGAGTCACACCCTGACACACCCGTCCGCGGAGGAGGGGGAAGCCGGGGGTGTAGAGCAGCCGTCCTCTTGAAGCGGCGCCGTGTCTGGAGTGCCGCCGTGCGGGCGAGGATCCCGGTCGAGAGTCCCCTTCCGGCACGGAGCGCGCATATCCGGCGAGGCGCCACGCGACGGCGAGGACGACCCGGCAGCCCTCCCCCGTCGGCCGCCCTTCTAGACCGAGAGCGGCGGCGGTCAAGAAGGGCGGCCGGCATGGTCGGCACTCCGCCGCGCGCACTCTGACCAGCGCGGTCACTGCTGTTGGATGCCAGCTCCATCGCCTATTCCCCCCCTGCCGGTGCAGCGCCAATCTGCAAGCACGAGCCGCAGTTCGGCAAAACCAACGCCGTATCCCCGCCGTCGCGCCAGCTCTTCGGGCCACTGGGGACCCAGCGCCCGGAAGATCATTCCCGCACTGCGGACGTCATGGTCAGTAATCAATCCACTTCACAGAGTTTCAAGGTGATCCTGCCTTGCGCCCCCGAGCATGTCAACTAAAGTACACAGCAACGAACCCAGTCCCGACTGAGCGGAAGATCGATACGTGGTGGTGTGCAGTCTTCAGCCGGACAGCTCCCGGGCCCTGTCCGGCAACTCCTGCCTGTGCTGAGGCGCAACCGCCGTCCACTGGCGGAGAGGCTCAGCGCACTGATGGCCTCCCGTCGGGATGCCAAGGGCCGCGCGTACTCGTCGCGCACCTTGTCTGCTGCCGTGTACGCACTGCCCGGCGATCACACGTCGGTGTCCCACGCTGCCATCGCCAAGCTGGCCAAGGGAGCCCAGGACAACCCGACCGTGGGAACCATCCTGGCGCTGTGCGAAGCTCTGGGCGGTGTTCCACCCGCGCACCTTCTGCCGCACGACAGCTACGGCGATCTCAAGGCCCTGGAGGCCTTCGAGGATCCTCTGCTGCGCCATGTACTGGCACTGCTGAACGGCATTCCTCCTGACGAGGTGCAGAACGTCATCGCGGACCTGGAACGCCGCCGCGATGATCTCGGCCTGGAGCCGGTGCCTGACGAGACGGCCCAAGCGCCGGGCAGGCGCCAACGGCGCCGGAGTATGGACGACGCCGCACGGTATGCGGCCGATTCACTGGAGGGGCTGTAAGTGGTCGACGGCATAGTCTTCGGGACGTGCACCGTAGCCGGATTGGTGGTCACGGTGCTCTGCACGCGGAGGGCTGTGGGCAATCCCCGCGTCTCCACCTGGGCGATCGCCCTCGCCTTTGGGGTGTGCACACTGGGCGTCCTGTGCGCCGTCCCCGCGGTGGCCGATGCGTTGCAGGACATCATGGGCGTGCACAACGTCGGCAAGCTGGTGGCTCACATTTGCGCGGTCCTGTGGTGCGCCTTCCTCCAGATCACGATGGTGGATCTGGCCTACCGGCCCGAGTATCTGAAAGCCGCGATGTTCCAGCGCGGCTTCGCCGCCGCGGTGGAACTGATAATCCTGGTGCCGCTCTTCCTGGCGACGAACCGACCCGATGTCGAGTTCACAACCGAGTACGTCGACGACCCGAAGGTCGCCGCCTACCTGCTGATCTACCTCTCCTACGTCCTGGTCACCTGCGCTGAACTCGCATTCATGTGCGGCAGGACCGCACGCCGTAACTGGGGCATCAGACCGTGGAGTGGCGTCGGCTTCGCCTTGTCCTCCGTGTCCGCGGCCCTCGGCCTGGCGTACGCGTTCTCCAAGGGCTCGTACATCATCTTCTACACCCTCGACAATCCCTGGCCGCTGAAAGCCGAGGAGGTCGTCAGCCCCACGCTAAGCGGACTGGCGGTGCTGTTCCTCTTCGGCGGCCTGACGCTCCCCATGATCGGCGCCTTGCGTGAGCGCCTTCGCGACAAGAAGGCACTGGCCGGAGACTAGCCGCCCGCCTCGGTGAGGGCGGCTAGTCTCCGGCCAGTGCCCTGGTCAGGACGAGGCCTGGGTGCCTGCGTAGCGCACCGGCAGCTCGAGTAGTGAGCGGGCGCGCAGCGAAGGCCGCCACCGAGGTTCCTTCCCGGTTAGTTCGAGGTCCTCGAACCGCTCCAGGAGCGCGGCCAGGGCGATCTCGGTTTCGGCTCGTGCCAGGGGTGCGCCCAGGCAGTAGTGGATGCCGTGGCCGAGCGCCAGGTGGCCAGTTGCGTCGCGGCTGAGGTCCAGGCGGTCCGGGTCTGGGAAGCGGTCCGGGTCGCGGTTGGCGGCGGACAAGGACAGCAGTACCGTCTCGCCCGCCGGAATCCGGACGCCGCCGATCGTCATGTCCCGGATCGGGAAGCGGCGGATGGCAAGCAGGGCCGGGCCCTCGAACCGGGCGAACTCCTCGACGGCGGCGGTAATCCGGGACGGGTCCTGCCTCAGCAGCACCATCTGGTCCGGATACTGCAACAGGGCCAGGATCGCGTTGCCAATCAGCTGGACAGTGTTCTCGTAGCCGGCGAAGAGGATGAGGAAGGCCAAGGACATCAGCTCGTCCTCGGCGAGCCGGTCGCCCTCCGTGTCCCGCACAGCGATCAAGTCGGTGAGGAGGTCGTCGGCCGGCTCGCGCCGCTTGTGGGCCATGAGCTCCGTGAAGAAGCCCAGCATGGCAGCGATGGCCTCCTTTGCGGCCTGGGGACGGTCCGGATCAGGGGCGATCAGCGCGTTCGTCCAGGCACGGAAGTCCCTCCGGTAGCTGCCCGGGATGCCAAGGAGATCGCAGATCACGGTGATCGGCAGCGGGGCCGCGTACGAAGCGATCAAGTCTGTGGTGCCATGCTCGCCGAAGGCGTCCAGGAGCTGATCGGCGGTGGCCCGGATCGGGGCGCGCAGCTGCTCGACCCGACGCTGGGTAAACGCCCGTCCGACCAGGCGACGCAGGCGCGTGTGGTCAGGAGGATCCATGTTCAGGAGATTGGCGTCCAGAGCCGGCGGCAGGGACAGCCCGCGATAACTACCCTCGCGGGCATGCGTCTTGTCCAACGACAGGAGCGGATCGGCAAGGGCGGCGCGAACGTCGTCGAACCGGGTGACGAGCCACGCAGGTTGCCCATCCGTTCCTGTGATCCGGTGCACCGGAGAGGAAGTCCGCAGCCTCTGGTAGACGTCGTATGGGCGGGTCATCAAATCCTCGGCAACATCCATGCGTCCACCCTAGGACGCTGTTCCCGCTCGGCTATCCCCCCTCGGACCTGGCGGCCGGTCTGCGGGGGGCGAGTTGATCTCGCTCTCGTAGTACGCCGCCCAGCGGGGCTTCTGGAGGTGGCGGACGGAGTTGCTGGGGATACGGCGGATGTCGGTCGGCTCGCGAAGCCTTTCGATGTTCTGGTAGCGAGGGGCACACTCACCGCAGGGCACCTTCGACTCGTCGGCGTCGGGGGTCTCGTAGTCGACGCCGTCCGGGTACTGCTCGGGGTCGGCCTCGATGACGTACTCACGGCAGCCGGGGCACCGAAGGTGGCCTTCTCGGATGATGGCCATGCGTTTCACTCCTCGTAATCGTGATCGATACGGCTGCGCTCCTGGCCCAACGGCCCAGCCAGGTCACCCATTCGAGTGACGAAGTTTTTATTCGCGGCCCTGCTTAAGGTTCACCGGACGCAGCGCGTGCTTGGCCGCGTCCTCGTGCTTGAGGGAGGCCCACCAGCCGCCGTACTCGAATCGGTGGTCGCGGACCCACAGGTGGGCCATCCCCGGCGTCACCGCGTCGACCGTGCCGACGAGGGTGACCGGCTCCTCCAGGGCCCGATCGTCGTCGCCCCAGAACCACTCGAAGCGGCGGACGGCGCCCACAGGGAGCTTGACGAAGGGCGACTCAATGTCCGTGGTGTACCGGAGATCGGTGGTGCCCCAGGGGAACTCGCGGACCGCGCCGTCGTCGTACCGGCGCAGCGAGACGGTTCGGGCCTCGGGGTCGAGGGCGATGAACTGGCCCCCGGCCTTGTCCAGCTCGTTGTCGCTGCCGCTGGGGTAAGCCACCATGTGCTTGCCGAGATATTCCAGGAGCTGGTCGGCAGACTTGGGCTTTCTGATCCACCGGTCAGCGCGAAGTGATTCCACGGGCTTGTCTCCTTTTCGTATGTGGGCACGCAAAAGGACCGGCCCCCATCTCGAGCGCAGGGGCCAGCCTTCAGTGAACCCGCACAGACAGGTTCTCGCGGCCGGCCGCTGGAGTGCCGACCGGTGAATCAGAAGGTGTTGCTGCTTCGCAGGAGCTGGGCGATCTCCATGGCCACGCCCGGGTCGTCCCACGCCCCGGGTTCGCCCTCGGTGCCCTCCTGGAGGTGCACCGTCGTCACCAGCTTGTCCAGCCGGGTGTAGGGGTGGTGGTCGACCTTTCTGGAGGCGGCCTCGAAGAGCTGGGCCGCGGCCTGGCGCACCTCGCTGTTCTCCAGCATCTGGCCGATGGGCCCGTAGATCCCCGCCAGGTGCTGCGGTGCCCGGAGTTGGTGTGTCGCCAGGGACTTCCACCCGCCCGGCACGCACATCTGGTGCGTCATGAGGTAGATCGACTCACCGATGATCGGGCGCGAGTCGGGTACCTCCTCCAAGACGGTGCGCTGCTCGCCGAGCCTGGGCGATACCGCGGGCATCGGCTCGGACTGGGCGGCAACGATCGGCCGGGAGAACTCGCCGCTGCTGTCGCGCAGGATGAGCCGGTCGCGCTCCATGCGGACGAAGGTCATCTTGTACTGCGGCGCCGGCTCGAAGACCTCGCCCTGGGCCACCGACTCGCAGTTGCACATAATGTGTGTCATATCTGCGGTCCTCTCGATTTCGGGCATGAAAGAAGCGGCCCACCGAAGGTGCTGCCGCGTGTGACGGATGTGTTCGCGGGCGGATTCAGTCGCTGGCGGGCAGCTCGGTGTGGCCCGTGGGGGTGTCGTCCGGGTGTTTGATGCACCGGTCGGTGCCCTCGACGGTTGTCTCGGTGCAGTAGCGCGGCTGGTCGGTGGTGCCGATCCGGTGGCCGCAGATGAACGAGCCCTTGGTGGGCCTCTCGTCGAGGTAGTCCAGGGGCTCGATGAACTTGGTGCCCATCTCGCGGTGCCAGTCCTGCGGGCGCTTGTACCAGGCTCCTAGGTCTCGGGAGTCGAGGGTTGCCACGGCCGTGATCCCGACCGGCCGTCCTTTGTCGTTGCGGCGGTGGTACTTGATGCGGCCGTAGTAGAACTCCGGCTGCGTGGATTCGGTCCAGACGCGTACGAACTGGCCCCCGGGAAGCTGCGCGTAGGGGCAGCGTTTGCGACGGATCAAGACGGTGCTCCAGGTGTGCTGGGGAGAATTCGGGTTGTGTCCCTGCTATTCCTGGCCGTGGAACGCTGCGCGGCATGCCATGTGCATGTCATTCCACTGTGGGCAGAAGCTCGGAGACGTCGAAGACGCAGAAGGAGCCGCTGCCATCGTCAGCAGCCCGTTCGCCCGGCAGCAGCGCGTACTCGATGGCGAACGCGCTCAGGTTCCGGGTGTACTGAATGGGGAAGTTCGGCCAGCGCGCCCGGATGAAGCCGATGGCACGTTCCTCCAACCGTCCGGTGGTGACGTTGTCGTACGCCTTGATGACCTGCGCCAGGAACTTCCGGTCGAACTCAAGGCGCAGCTGCTCCGCGGCGTTGATGGCCGCGAACACGAGGCTCTCGTCGGATTCAGGGGTCTCGTCGTTGCGCAGCTCGGTGACGACGCCGGCCAGCTCCCCGCCCGTTTCACGAGCCTCGATGTCACAGAAGTGAGCGTCATCGGCCTTGCTGAGCGCTTCGCGCCAGTCATCGCCGCTGTACTGGTAGACCGTCATTGCGTGACCTCCTCGTTTTCCTTGGTGTGGCTTAAATGCCCGGGGCGGGCAGTGCGGTGCTCTTTACTGCGTGGTCTTGAGGGAGACGTCGTACGTGGTGGAGTCGCTCTTGAATTCCGTGTGTCCGTCGATCAGCGCCTCCGCGGCCCGAGTGATGCCCTCCACGGCCGCCTCGACGGTCTCGCCCCGGAAGGAGACGGTTCCGTTCACCCACGCGTCGTGGTCCGGGTGGGGCTGGAACCCCTTGACGATCGCGTCGTAGATCTTGGTGCCGGTGTGGAACTTGAGGCATGCCCACATCCCGGTCTCCGGCTTGTCCGCTGTCCCGACCGAGATGTGCCCCACACGCACGTCGAACCGGCCGTCGTCGCGCTGATGGAGGTAGCCGATTCCACTGCCCGCCCCTCGCGTGTTGAGGTCCACGATGAAGTCACCGTCGTTGATCGGCTCCAGGGAGATCAGCACACCGTGCTCGGGCAGCAGCTCGGGGTTGAGCGAGCGCGGCCGGTCGGTGGGGTTGGTGCGCTCAGACTGCTCGGGCGCCTTGAACCAGTGCATGAACTCGGCGGCCATGTGCTCGCTCTGGAAGCCGTGCACCGCGCCCTGCCTGCCGGTGAGGCCAGCGTGCTCGGCGACCCAACCGGCCCCCTTCGTCAGATAGGTGACACCGAGGGCCTCACCGGTGTCCTTCAGACTCACCCGCAGGCGGTAGTCGTTATCGGGGTCAACCTGCTCGAACTTGAATTGCGGATGCATCCCTGGTTCTCCTACTGGTAGACGCGGGGCTGGTACTGAAGTTGGGCAATGGCACCGAAGGTGTCGCACACTGCGTCCTCGATCACGGCCAGTCGGCGCTCGCGTGTGCCCTCCAGGACCGGGAAGCGCAGAACCGCACGGATCGCACCCTCGGGGGTGTAGAGGACGACGTCCTCACGACCAGGGGTGTAGGTCGCGAAGTACGGGCTCCCGTACTTGTTGCGGTCGTAGAAGCGGAAGACGACCTGCTCGTAGCGGTCCTTCAACTCGGGGCTGATGGTCTCTGGCAGCGGACGGCCTCGGTTCTCCAATTTTTCGGCCCACCCATACGTCCCGTCGAGGGAGTGCCGCAGGCCGTACTCCCGATCGCGGAAGGTGAAGGTGGCGGCGAAGTCAGCGTCGTTCTTGATCGGTCGCCAATCCCCGATCGCCACGCCGACTTCGCGGGTGACGTACTGCCACCACCGGCTGGCCAGCTCGCCGAGCGTCGGGGACGGCCCGTCGCCGGCGGGCAGGTCGTGGCTGTTCACGGACTCCGGCCGGAAGCGGCAACCGTGCAAGCCCTTGTCCCGCCCCTGCCGGAAGTACTCCACCGACCCCAGCAGCAGGCAGTCGTGGCACACCGCCTCGTGGAAGGCGTGGTCGATGAGCCGGTGGCCGCCCACGATGGACTTGAACCGCGGCGTGGGCCGGTGGACGTGCAGCGGAACGATGCGTGCTCGCACGGGCCGCCGGACGTAGGACTCGCCACACGGTTTGCACACGGGTTCCAGGGCCTTGTCCGGGCCCAGCTCGTCGATCAGCAGCAGATGTGTCGCGGTACCTTCGCAGCGGTCGGGATCGGGGGCGGTAGAGGAGGGAAACGTGGAACAGCGCATGTCGCTTCTATGAGGGAAAGGCCGTGAATACGGCGGGTGTTGCAGCTGCACCGTCGGGCTCTGGCCGGCCGTCCGGCCGCTCAGGGCCGACCTACACGCTGCGGGTCATGCATCGGCCTCACAGCGCGGTGCGCCGATGAGGTCACCGTCGTGACCGGTGAAGCGGCAGCGTCGGCACTTCCACACGAACGCCTTCTGCTCCTTGTCGTTGAACCAGGGCGCAACCTCACGGGTGTTGACCAGCCGGTGTCCTCGAAAGATCCGCAGCCCGTCCTCGTCGCGCTTCTCGTAGGCGTCCACGCTGGGCATACGAACGCTCAGGTCGCCCGCCCGCCAGAACTCGAAGTCGGACAGCCACGCCGCGTAGGTACCTGGGTCGCGCTCGCGCAGCTCGGCGGACAGCCGCTCGAAGTCGAGGCGGCGGGCCTCCGCCTCAGCCTTAGTGATCGGCCGCAGGTACTCACCCATCGGCCCTTTGCCCTGGGGCCCGTAGTCCTTGATCGGGGCGCCTGGGGTCGACTGGTACGCCGCGACCTGGAGGTTCAGCATCACAACCTGCAACGTGGGACGCATCAGCCCACCACCTCGTAGTCCCGGAAGACCGGAGTGGACAGGACGCCGACGCGCTGGAGGAACTTCGCCAGGGAAATGGTGTGCTCCGCCAACTGGTCGCCGGCCTGCGCCGCCTCGACGTCGTCGGGGAGGTCGTACACTGGTCGTAGTCCTGCTTGATCTTCTTGATCAGGTCGGTGACGAAGCCGCGGCTGGCCGGTACGACGGCCTTCGAGCCCTCCTTGTCGACCACGAGGCCGAAGGACTCCGCGATCTGCCACGCAAAGTTGCGCCGGGCGTCTCCGCCGTCGGTCCAGTAGACGCCGTGGTCCGACTTGTAGATGCCGACGACGTACGGCTGCGCCGCGGTCGCGCGGTACGCGAGGAAGAGGATCTGGCCGTTCGGCGTCAGGAACGTCTCCTGGACGTCGTACAGCCCGTGCTTCGAGATCACCTCGAAGTTCCCGGTCTTGGTGTTGTAGTACTCGTTCGTCTTGGCGTCCCGGCGGGTCACGTCGACAGGCTCGTATGTCATGCGGTGGCCTCCCTTCCAGGAGGCGGACGGCCGAGGTGCGGACGGGCTGGCACAGGATGAAGCCGGTGTTGTATCCGACGTCGCCGTACTCGTGGTCGACTTGCTCGTAATTGACCATCACCAGGTTTTCGCGGCCGAAGGTGACCAGGTCTCCGGGCTCGATTCCGAAATGCGGGGTCCAGTGATCGGCCGCGCTGTAGGCCAGTCCCTCGTCCTGGATTTCCGCCGGACGCTGGTAGACACCTTCATGGCCGGGGCCGGCCAGCCGGTTCGGGCAGTCACCGATGACCTCGCCGGCCCCGTCGAGGATGTCGATGACGTACACCTGCAACCGGCCGGCGCGCATTTCTGCCGCGTCCTTGTCGTCCCACCAGTCGCTGTCCCTCGGGTACGCGTTCGGCTCCTCGTCGAACTGCACCCGGACCCTGATCCGAGGCGGCACCGCGGCAACCGCGGCACCGTTGCGGGCCATGTACGGCCGCCAGCGCTTGACCCGGTTCATGCGCAGGTAGGCGGTCCCGCACTCCTCGCACACGAGGTCGTGACCACGTACCGGCTCATCCGGGAATGGCGCCAGCTTGTCGTACTCCAGGACGTGCGTCGGCCGGGCCTTGCAGTCGAGCGTCGAGCACTTCTCAGGCGGCGGCAGCAGCATTCCGGTTCTCCTTCCACTTGGTGTACAGCTCGGCGGCCGGGGCTGGGACCAGCCACGGGAAGGCATCGGCCCACTCTCGGTAGGTGTCGGCGTCGGACTTGCCGAAGTACGAGTCGTCGGTCGGGCCGGTGAGCAGCTCGGGGTTCGCGCGCAGTTCCAGGATGGTGTTCTTGCTGTTGCGCTGGAACGAGAGCGCCTGGTGCCCGAGAAGGGCCAACTCGCGGGGCTTCCAGCAGCGGTTGCACAAGCGCACACGGAGGCCGGACTGCTTGTGGATTGCCATGATGTCGGCGGCATTCCATGTGAACGACGCGCAGCGCAGGCACTTGTAGTAGTAGTCGATCCATGAACCGGCGTCCGCGTTGATGATGCTGCGGTCTTCGATGATGTCGAAGTCGTCGGCTGCCGGAATCAACTGGGTCAGGGCCAGCACCTGCGTGCCCGTGTATTCGGGCGCCAGGAAGGCGGCGAACGGCTTCGCGGGCTGGCGCCGGTAGAAGTTCCCGTCCTGCTTCCTGAACTGCTCAATGGTCGCATAATGCCGCTCTGTGAAACCGTCTGCGACACCTACCTCGAAGCGCACCATATCTCCGATGGAAAACATTTCCCCTCCCGTTTATTAAGCGGCGGCCAGGTTGCTGCTCGGATCTCTACTCGTCGACCTGGATACCCCACACGTTGTCGATGAGCTTCGGGCTGTCGTCTCCGACCTCCCGGACGTACGTCTCGTATGCCTCCTGGCAGCTCGGGAATGGGTGTCCACGAGAAAGGAGCCAGCCCAGCTGTTCTGCCTGTGCTCATCGGGCAGATTCCGGTATGCCTCGGCGTCGAGATCGGTCTTCGACGTGCTGTTGGGGAATTCCTGCGAGGTCTCGATTACGAGATTCGCGTCTTCGTCCCAGTAGCCGGTCAGAAGAATCACGCGTCGTCCCCGTCCTCGGGCTGCGTATACACGCGCTGCGGCTTGGCTCCCCGGCAGTCCCAGACGGAGGAGGCGTCCAGCGACTCTGCCAGGGCCCGGAATGCCTCGGCCTCGTTCTCGGCCTCGACCGTTTCCGTGAACGCGTTGTTGCTGCTGTTGCCCTCGACTACGCCGCGGATCGTCTCCTCGGACAGATCCACGCCCACGTAGGTGACTTCGAGGCCGTCGGCGTCGTCCCAGACGCCGTCCATCGTGAACTCCCGGTACCCCCTGTTGGTTCTGCCTGGGGTTCGAGGTGCCGGTCAGCCCATGCGCTTGACGTTGAAGGTGTGCAGCCGATCGGCGGCTTCGAGGTCCGTGGCGTACGTGCCGAGGAACTCGTCACAGAAGCGGGCGTGCCACCGCCGCTCGCGGTGCCCGTCCCAGGTGTGGGTGATCTTGAACCGGCCATCGGTCGCCAGCAGCGCCATGCCGTGCGGGACGCGGATGCTGTCCACCAACTCACTGCGGTTGCCCTTGATCACGACCTTGACGTGGTGGGCGTACGTCTCCCGGGTGACCGTCCAGTGCCGGTCGTGGGGGGCCTTGCTGTAGCGCTCGGCCATGCGCAGCACCTTCACGGCCGCCTCGACGCTGACCCGGTTCGGCGTCGGGTCGACGCGGTAGCCGGTCATCATCCGGACGGGGACGAGCGGCCTGCGCGGTTCGGGGGCCGGCTCCAGATCTGCGGGCCATGCCTGCCAGCGTGTGCCCATGCGGTCCTTGAGGATCACAACCTTGATCTCGCCGTCCTCCAGGCGGACACCGTCCACCCGGTAGGGCGCCCACGCGTCACGCTGGTGCTTCCAGGTGACGCATCGATCCTGCTTGGCGATTTCGGGGGCGTATTCCATCCACCGGTCCTGCCAGAACTCGATGATCCCCTGCTTGGTGTCCCGGAAGAAGCACTTCGCCTCGAAGGCCAGCCGCTCCTCACGCGTCCAGATCTCGTCCACGAGCCGGTCGACGAATTCGACGACCAGCTTCGTGTGCGGGAGGTTCACCGGCATTCCGTCGTTCCAGTTGCACTTCTGGTACTTGTCGTCCACAGCGCGCATTCACTCCCCCTGCTGTTCGTCATCGAATGGAATCCACTGGCCCAGGTACTGCCCGAACTTATGGCCTTCGAGGAACCGGACGGAGCCGCGTTCCCCGGCCATGAGCCAGCCGATGTGCCGGGTGCCGTGCTCCTCCGTGGTCTCGACCAGCCGGTGGTAACCGATCAGCTTCCCGAGGCGGAAGAAGTCGGCCTCCTTACGGAGCGCGACCAGGTCGACGGGCGGAAACACGTCGCGTTCCAGGTGCTCGTGAATCGCGTTCGCGAGCAGTCCCATCGACTCGTACGAAGGTTCCGGCGTCTGCCAGCCACAGACGCACATACCGGCGTCTCCCTCATACGAGGGCAGCCGCTCGAACCGGTGGATGCCGGGCTCGGCACTCGCCGTGATCATCTGCTTCTTTGCCTCGCGGGCCCACTGCGCCCCGGGCAGGCCGTCGTCGAGGCCGAGTTCCGGAATTCGCGGCATATCAGGCGGCCACCTTTTCGGCGTCATAGGTGTAAGGCTTGTTCGTGGTCGAATCGGTGTAGACCCCGGCCTCGCCCCAGCCGATCGGGAAAGAGAAGGGCTCGCCGTCCTTGAAGAGCTGCACCCCGTTGACGCGGACCTGTATCTCCATGACCTTGTCGGCGACCTGCATGTGCACGCACACCTCGGACCACGGCATGGCCTTGAGAACGCGGTCGCCGACTTCCAGGTCAATTCGCTGCTGCATGGTTACCCTCCTCACTTCTGCGGCTGTCAGTCGCCAGCCCGGGGCATGGCGTTGCTGCTGCGTCCTGGACTCCGTTAGGTCAGTCGCTGACTGGCGTGCGGGTGCTGTCGATGTGCACCACGAATGCCTGACGGAATGCACCGCCCTGGAACTCACGGACCAGGACACGGAATTGCGGCCGACCTTTTCTCATGCGTGCTTTCATGTGCCGCACGCAGTACGCCGCGACGGGGTCGACTTCCTGCCCGTCACGGCGCGGCTTGAGTTCCGCGTATCGAGTCGCGGTGTCGACCCATGCGGCCGGTTGGTCACAGGTCGGCGGTACGTAGCGCTGGAACATGAAGAACCACAGCAGCCCGGCCGGCTCACCTGTCGAGGCCAGCGGGCTCACGGGTGATCACGCACACCTTGTCGTAGCAGAGCGACTCCTTCTCCCCGTCCTCGAAGACCAGGGCGAAGCCGGTCACCGGCGAGTTCGTGACCACGTCCTTCAGCCGCTTGAAGGCGAAGTTGTACATGTGCGCAGGTTGGATGATGTTGCGCGACGGGGTGTCCTGGCTGCGCCAATACGCCCGGGTCACCAACTTCCCGATCAGCTCCTCGCGGCGCAGCCACACGTCGTACGAGGTCTCGATGTACTCGTACTTCCAGCCTTCACGCTCCCCCCGCACGGTGATCTCGGCGTACTGCGTGCGCACCCGGTCGTAATGCCGGGTCTCGTCGCACGTCCGGCAGCAGCTCTCGCCGGACTCCGGGTCGGTGAAAACGCCCGCCCCTTGCAAGGAGAACAGCTCACCGGGCGTGTGCCCGCAGTCCAGCCGCTTCCCGGAAAAATCCGGAGTGAGAGGCACTTGATCCCCCTAGAACTTGAGCAGGCCGCGAAGCGCCTTCGGACCCTCGTTGTCGGTGGCCGGCCCGGTCACGCGCCGGATCGTGATGGCGTCCATGGCGTTACCGCCGCGTCCCCGCCACGTCGAGCCGTCCGGGGTGCGGACCGCCACGTGGCGCATCCGGTACTGGCCCCCGCTCGGCGTGAACCGGTCCTTCTCCTCGGTCACGTAGCTGATGACCTTGCCCAGCACTCCGCCGGTCCAGGTGCGGAAGTGAAGCCGGTCGTCGCCGACGTATCCGATGTAGCCGCCCCACACGTCGGCCGACTTCATCTGCTCGCGCTGCCAGGCGTCCGCGCACGGGTAGCAACGCCGCTCGTCGGTCTTCGGGTCCTTCGCGTATCCGGTGCCCAGCTCGGCCGGAACGGGCGGGTGGCCGCACTCCAGCAGGTCGGGCATCGGGTACGGGGCGCGGGTGGTCAGGCGGGTGCCGTTCATCCGCGAGGTCGAGCCGTCGTCGCGGACGATTTCGTACCAGCCCTCGAAGTGCTGGCCGCCCGGGTTGAAGTCGCCGCCGCGGGTGAACGACCGGGGTCGACGATCCCCCACTTCCGGTCGTAGTCCAGCACCCGCATCCCGGGCACGATCTCGGCCCCGTCGACCGTGTGCGTCAGGTCGTCGCGGCCCATCACACGTGCTCCTTGATGATGGCGGGGTGCGGCTCGGCGCGGTTGCAGTTGGGTCCGTGCTCGTGTTCCTCCTGGAGCTGATCCGCCGTGTTCCAGAACTGGTAGGCCCGGAAGAGATCGGCGAGCGTGTTCGTCGCGCGGCAGTCGAGTTCGGCACCGAACGCGTAGGAGTCCGGGTCGACCGTGGCGGCCCAGGTCCAGGTGAAATCGTCGGCCGCCTGGAGCCGCTGTTGCTCCAACTCTCGTCGATCCCGCCATTCGGCTACCTTGTCGAGCACTGCCTTGAAAATCACGGGTACCTCCTAGCCCATTCGATGGATGGACTTCGAAATTCAGAATGGACAGCAAGAAGGGAGCCGATCGGCATAAACACGCGCCGGAGGGTGATCGCGTGCATCGCGGTGCTGCCACGCCCCTTCCAGGTGGAGCCGTTAGCATTGCTCAGCCCTCTTTCTCGGGGTTGTCGCGCTTCTTCCGGACGAGCCACTCGGCGACCCATTCGAGGGTGGTCGGCCTGGACGGGATACCAGCTCGTCCGGGCCGGTCTGCTGCGTGTCACGGGCGGACGCGGAGGCGATGCTGTGGCCAGGGCACCAGATGCCGGGACGGTCGATCCACTCGTGAGCGTCGTGATAGTCATCGTGGCCACACGGCCGCGCGCTGGTCTCGGTCTCCTCGGTTTCGGGTTCCCGTCGGGGCCGGTGAGGTCTTTGCGGAGGACCGCGGCCTGTTCCTGATCGAGCTCCAGCCAGTACGGCTCCCTGTCCAGCCCAGACAGCATCACGGCCACGGAGCCGTCGTCGCCCCACTGAACGTCGTTGAGGCCCCAGCGGAGCGGGGTCGGGTTGTCTGCGTCGACAATGGCGGTGGGATTTTCGGCGACGAGTCCGGCGGCGATGGCCGACATCAGCCAGCTGACGGCCTCGTTGGCGAGGAACTCGCGCATGCTGGTGTCGAGCTGCTCCCAGGGAGCGGCGAGGGTGGGGCCGTAGCCGTTGCGGTAGCGGGACTCGGCGAGTTGGGCGGCTCGGGAGTCGGTGGTGGTCATGAGTCTCCTCAGGTCGCGGTACGGGCGGCGATCAACGCGGCAACGAGACGGGCGTGGGCTCGCTCACGGCGGGCGCACTGCTCACGAAGGGGGCTGCATGTTCTTGAGTGTCCGGCGCCGGACTTGCAGTCGAACGGGATCGGGCGGCTACGGCACTTGCGGCAGACACGGGGGCTCATGGCGTGCGCCTACGGCAGCACGGTGCGGAAGCCTGTTGGTGAGCAGGGCCACGGCCGCAGACAACTCGCGGAGCGTGGTCAGCGGGCCAAGCTGAGCGGCAGCAGCCGAACGGCTATGCCCAGCAGCGGCGTTGAGTGCCGCCTAAACGGCATGGCCGACGGTTTCCGTGACGCGCATCTGGACTTCGGTGTCCTCCAAGTTGGCAGCTGTGACCTGCCCGCGCCCCATGAGGCGGTTGGTCTTGGAGGCGACATCGAGGGTGGTGAGCGCGTCGTCGTCCGCCGCGGAGGCGAGAGCAGAGAGGTTCGCACCGCCGAAGGCAGTACGGAAACGTGACGGGCAGTGGATGTGAAGGTTCATGGCGAGCTCGGCGGCGAGGCCGAGGACGCTATCAGACCGTACGTGTTGGCCAGTTGCGTCATAAATCCGAGCGCTGCGTGAAGATCCCCCTGCTGAGTGCTGTCAGGTAGGCGCCGGTGACAGTACGTACGCGCTTCTCGGGAATCACGGTACTGGACACGGTGTTTTCCCCGTTCGGGTGTTCGGGTGGCGTCAGACCTGCGTGGTGGTCCGCGTTGCCGGGGGGTTGTCGCTCACGAACTGGAGGAATCAGTTGGGGATTTGCCCCAGCTCGGCGTGGTAGTGCGTCCAGATCTCCCGGACGGGAAGCCGACGCAGGCGCCCGTCGGGCAGGACCATCTGACCGGTTACCTCAATGCTGTTCCAGCGGGGCGTAGAGTCGCCGTTCTGAAACCAGCGCAGCCTGACGGGCCGGACGGGCTCGCTGTCCTCGCAGTCCCCAACGGTGAAGTCCGGGCCGCACCGCCCCTGCCATACCTTTTCGTACGTCCGCTGGGGCGGCTTTGGCGTCATCGCGTCGTCGTACTGCACCACCTCGTCGAACCGCTCCACACGCAGCGAGGGCGTGAACTGTACGGGTACGGAGGGTCCGTCGGCCGACTGTTTCATGTCCTGCTCCTTTCCATAACCAGGCGGTTGCCACCCGGTTGGTGCCGGTGCCGGGACCCGGTAGTCGGGCGGCCCGACAGCGGGCTCAATGGTTTCGGTCAGTTAGCACGCGTCGCCGGCGGCTCCTGGGGAGGAGCAGGGGGCGCGGGTTGGTCTCCTCGGGGTCGATGCCGAGGACAGGGTGGTCAGTACTTGCGGCGGGTGCGGAAGCTCTTTCAGTCCTTCTTCTTCAGTCGGGCCTTGTTGCCCAGGGTGTCGGGGACGCAGCCGACGGTCACAAAGGTGGCGCCCTTGCGGGTCACGGTGCCTTCCCGTTCGTGCCGGACGATGCGGCGTTCGTAGCCGTCGGTGTCCTCAGTCTCCGTGAAGCCGATACGGTCGCCGACCTTCACGTCCTCGAAGGTCGCCCAGTCGAGCAGACCCAGCCTTGCGGAGGGGTTCATTTTCACTGCGGCAGCGATCTTCCGTTCCTCGGGTGTCGGTGCCTCGTCGCGGGTCAGGGCGGCGGCCAGGGTGATGCTGCGGCCGGTGTAGCAGCACAGGGGGTTGCCCGGCAGGAACGGGTCTTTGAGGGTCGGCGGTCGCCTCTGGTACATGGGCGGGAAGTGGTTGCTTCGCTCGCCGTCGCGGACTTTCACGCTGTCGTCGCACAGGCACAGGGCTTAGAGCGCGCCGTCGAAGCCGCTGATGCGGACGGGGAGCAGGACGGCGGGGTCGTGCCCGGTGGTGCCGGGGGCGAGGAACGGTGCAGGCACGAGTCTCTCCGAGGGGTGGTGGGGTGGGGGCCGGGTGCCGCGCCCTATAGGGGTAGCGCGACCGCAGGGCCATAGAGGCAGGACCCAAGTCGTGGAGTGGCCGGGCACCAGTGGCCCGCGGTATTCCGGCGGTGCAAGTACTGCCATGCCGGTGCGCACCCTCTCAACGGGGACGTCGCCTCGGAGAGGCGACGTCGGTGACGATGAAGACGCAGACATCCCCGTCAGTGGCAACGTCGCGGCCGAACTGGTCTGCCCAGACCTGGCGAGCGGCCCCGAGTGCTGTGCTTCCTTCAGCGTCGATCTCCCAGCTCACGCGCCACCTGGTGTCGCACGCTGCTGTCGGATCGAGCCCTTCGGGCACAGACTCTTCGTCCTACTCGAAGTTCTCGCGGAAGTGCGTGAGCGCTGCGCCAGCGTCGTCGGCTCAGATGCCGGAGACTCCGGCTCCGCGGTCGGGGATGACGGTCCGGACGTCGCCGAAGGCCTACATGCGGACCTGGTCAATGCGGGACTCGGGCGTCCCGTGGTCGTCGAGGACTGCGGCGAATATGTCGACCAGTCACCCTGCGAGCAGTCGCAGATCCTCTGGATGGCGACCACGTACTTCTTCTCGGGGTAAAAGATGACGAGCCAACGGCGCGCCCTGCCTCATCGGCTCCCGGGGTTGCGGTCAACCCTCCCTGGGGCGTTTGTAGATGGGCTGAACGGTGTCCAGGTCGACGACTTGGTCCACTCGCAGGGTGTTCAGCCCGCGGAGCATCGCGATCTCCCGCTTGCGCTCTGCGATGCCCGCACGGCTCAGCGGCCGGCCGTCCTGCCTGAAGTTGCCCTCTTCGAGCATCTGCTCCAGCGTGTTCTTCCACTCGTCGACCTGGTACTGCGTGATCTTCTGCGTGCGGGCCATGGGTCCGTCCTCCTTGAAGGGGGTGATGTCCGTTAGATGGTGTGGGGTACGAGCTGGTCCCGCGCGAGCACGTCGTCGATGACACGGGTGGCCGACGGTCACTAACTCTTTTCCCAGAGCCTGAAAACACGCCGGGACTCGGGAGAGTCCTCTTTTCTGCGTGGACCAGGGCGTCGAGGTACTCCTCTAGCTCCCGATGGGACATCTTGCGGGGGTTCGTCGAGTCAGTCACCGGAGTCTCCCTCGGCGGCGCGGCTCTTGCAGGCCGAGCGCCGACGGATGCTGGCGGCGAGGAGGTCGTACTCTCGACGTGCCTCGCTCGCCCTGACACGGTGATGCTCAACCTGGCGGTTGTGGTCCCCGATCGACTTCTCAAGTCGGGTGAGCTCGCGGCGGAGGCTGTGCTCTCTGTCGCCCCAGTAGATCTCGCGCACGGCGGCCGTCAGTTCCGATTGGTGCATCATCAGCCACTCACCAGGGATCCGGGCCTGGACCTTGGGCAGCATGCTGTGCTTTTCGAGCTGGAGCACGATCTCACCGTCGCCCTTCATGGGCGGCCGCGCGAATGCGACGCTTGGTGAGCCGAGGAACGGCTTGAGCCGCTGGGGCACGGTCTTGGCGGGGAACTTCGCGAGCACGCGTGAAATCAGGCCCACCATCTCGTTGAGTTCGGCGAACAGCTGGATCGTGGCGTCGACCACCTCTGTGGTCTTGTGGTTCATCACTTCTGGTCCTCGAAGGTCAGGTCCTGCTCGGGGAACCAGGACAGGGCCGTCCCGCCCCGATTGGCCTCCCCCTCGTGACGTAGAGGAAGGCGCTTCCCTTGACGCAGAGGATGGAGACGCTCTGTTCCTTCGTGTTCTTGGCCAAACCTGTCGTCAAGAAAGCCTCGTGAGAGGCCGTCAGGGGTCTGGTTGGAGGCCGATGCGTGTCCCAGCTGGCGCATTGGCGGGTCTCATCGGTGTCTTGCTCGGGGCTTCGGCGATCAGCGTCGTTGTCGCGTCCGGCCGGTGGCAACAAAATGTCTTCTCAGGGACACCACCGGAGCCCGGGGATGCCCCGGAAGGGAGACGAGGCGCCCGTGGGGACGTAGCGGTGGAACGGGCGGCAGAGCCGACCCTGCGTCGTTCAGGCGTCGAGTAGCGCGCAGACGAGGCACTCAGGTGCTCCGGACGGCGCGTTGCGTTGCACGGTGTAGCCGCACAGGCAACCGTGGTCCGTGCCGTCGCTCACGTGCATGTAGGCGTCTTCGCGCCCTCGGATCTGGTTGCGGGCATCGGTGATCTCACCGGGCTCGGTGAAGGCGATGCTGGTGACGCCCATCGGGGCCAGGCTGTCCGCGATGGAATTCTTGAGTGCCGCCACATCTGGATCGTCGTCATTGACGACCAGCCCGGTGAACCTGGCGTTCTGATCTGCCGGGTTCGGCTTGGAGCCCTTACGAGGCCTTCCACCGGTGGAGTCCTGCATTGTGCTGTCACTCCTCTGTTGTGTGCTGGCACGCTCAGTGCCCTGTGGTGCCTGTCGCGGGCGCAAATGCCGAAGCCCTGGGCAACACGGATCCCCCAAGGCTTCTCGGCATCTCATGCCGTCGTCCGGGGTGGCTGTGCCGCCCGCTCCGTTTCACCGATCTCTTGGCCGAGGCGGGACATGGGAGCAGCTGCGCCTGCCTCCTGACGCGCAGGTCCATCTCGACGCTCCAGCCGGTGAAGCGCGCGATGACGGTGAAGACGTAGGCCATCTGGCACATCCGGTATCAGATCGCAGAGGTAGTGGCCGGCTTCGATGCCGAGGGTTTCGTCGAGCTTCCAGGCAGTGATGTAGTTGGCGCGGCTGCCGTGAAACCCGCGCACGTCGTAGACGCGCTCGCCGGTCTCTTCGTCGGAGCACCGCTGGAGCATGAGCTGGCGGGCGTTCCGGTCTACCAGGATGAGGAGCTTCATCGTCGGCATGTTCGCCGGATACCGGGCACTGGCCCCGCCAGGGGTGGGGCACAGCCAGTCCCGGATGCCCGCCGACAAGGAGATCTGCGAGCGCCCGTTCTCGGGACGCGGGCCAGCGCGAGGGCCCAGGGGGTTGATGACGGCTTCGGCGTCACCGTCGGCCTGGTCATCGAGGAGGCCGACGAGGGCGCGGCAGGTCCTGGGCGAGTTCTCCGGAGGGGCCGCCCAGGCCGCCGTGGGCGCGCCGCAGCGGCGGCCCGGCTGTGGGATCACAACCAGCCCGTCGCAACGGATAGGAGTGAGTCAGACGCGCTCGGAAGCCCAGAAGTCGTTGAGGTCCTCGCGGATCTCTTCCTCCAGAGCGGCGAGAAGCGCCTGCTCGGCGTTGAAGTCCCCGGAGACGGCCTCGATGAGGTCATCCTGGACCTGCTGCTTGCCGGCGAGCACCGAGGGCATCCGCTCGTCCTGCGTGCCCTTGGCGATAAGCCGATGGATTGTCACCGGCTTCGTCTGGCCCGTGCGGAAGAGCCGACCGTTGGTCTGCAGGTAGTGCTCGAGCGAGAACGGCAGCGTGTACCAGATCATCGTCGAGCCGCCGTGCTGCAGGTTCAGGCCGTGCCCCGCGGCGGCGGGGTGGAGCAGCATCACCGAGATCTGCTTGGCATTCCACCGGCGGACCATGTCGCGCGATCCGTCGAAGGCCTGTGCGTCGATGCCGGCCTTCCGGAGTCGCGTGAGCAGCTGCTCCCTGTCGGACTTGAAGTGATAGGCGATGAGCAAGGGCTCGCCGCCGTTGTTCCGCAACAGGTACTCGGTCATCTCGATCTTCTTGTCGTGGATGACCTCGTACCGGCCCTTCGTGGCCGGGTCGTCAGGATCCCCGGTGTAGAGCGTGCCCGAGGCGAACTGCATCAGCTTGCTCGTCAGCACCGCCTGGTTCGCGGCGACGATCGACTCAACGCTCTGCGTCAGCTTCCCGTCGTCGTCGGTGTAAGTCTGCACGATGTCCAAGACCAGGTCGCGCTTGAAGTCCTTGTAGGCCTGGAGCAGGTCCGGCGGGAGCGTGACATTGACGTCCTGGATGGTGAGCGCCGGGAGCTGCAGGTTTGTGTTCTGCGCGCTCATCACCAGGTGCGAGATGGCCTGATGGATCTCAGCCTCGGCATTCGCCGTGGGGATCCACTTCGCCGGCGTCGTGGTGCCGGGCACCATCTTCGGCGTGAACCAACGGTTGCGGAACGCGGTGATGTTCTGCCCTAGCGTCCGGCCTTCGTCGAGCAGGTAGACCTGGCTCCACAAGTCGTGGAGACCGTTAGGGCTAGGTGTTCCGGTCAGCTCGATGAGTCGGTTCATGGCTGGCCGCACCGTCGCCAGGGCCAGGAAGCGCCGCGAGTCGTGCGACTTGAAACCCTGGGACTCGTCGATGATGACCGTGTGGAAGGGCCAGATGATGGTGTTCAGGCCGTTAATGTTCTGGACCGGCAGCTGGTCGACCAGCCCGAAGCGGCACTGAGCGCAGCCTGCGCCGGAACAGGTTCGGCAGTCATAGGCTTCCCACGTCACCAAAACCGACTTGAGCAACTCCTGAATCCAGGCGCGGATCTTGGCCTTGGCTGGGACCCGGTTGTTGGCGTTGCCGGCGACCAGAGCACGATACTCGTCGATCAGTTCGTCTCCGCCCAGTGGCCCCCGTGCCTGAAGTAGGCCCAGGATCGCCGTCGCCTCCGGTGAGATGGTCGGGGCAGGCACTGCGCCCGGCACCGGCGTGATCAGCTTCGTCTCTTGGGACGGCTGAGTCAGCAGCTCCTGGTTGATGAAATACATCGTCGGCGGATCGGTGGCGACCTCCTGGAAGCGCTTCAGGCGCTTGGCCTTGGAGAGCTTCCTGTCGTTCTCGTCGACGATGAGCGACTTTGTCCGGATGGGAAAGCCCCACTTCTCGATCTCGTCGATCCAGGTGGAGCGGGCGATCGCCACGGGCGCTATGACGAGGATGTGACCCATCGGGCGGACCGTCTGCAGGACACTGAGAGTGGTGAGTGTCTTGCCGGCCCCGACGCCGAGCCACGCGCCGGCGAAGGGGTGGTCAACGAGGAAGTCGTGGATCTGCCGCTGATGCGGCATCAGCGAGATCGGTGACGGACCAGTAGCCGTAGTCATGTCGCTGGCCATCCCTTCTCTTCGAGTGAGTGGTCAGGCATGGAATGCCTCTTGAATGAGAACGAGTCGGGCATAGGTCCTCGTCGGCTCTCTGTTTTTGCTGCGCGACCGCGACCCCAGTTCGACAACTCTGACTTCGAGTCGCGTGACGCGTGGGTTGGCTCTAAGGGCTTCACACACGCGCTGTCGCACTGATGCCGGGGGCGTGAGTCGCCCCTCCCTCTGGCCCTGCGCAGTTCGGCGGGGTGTGCCCAACCTCGGAGGGCCGGGCGGTGCTGTCAGATGACATCCAGGCCGCAGCGCGGCAGCACAGTGTTGGATGTCGCCGTTCCACAGTGTTCGTCCTCGAGGGCCCTGCGGTCGCGTTGGTCAGTCTTGTGCGGGTCCAGTTCGTCGTGGGTCATGGCGCTGCTCGCTATCGGCCGGGAGGCCTTGGCGAAGGTGCGCGATGAACGCGTCGACGCCCGGCTTGTCGTCGACGACGTGAACCACGGCCCCGTGGCGGCGTAGCTTGGCGTGCGTGAGCTGTTGCCGCTTCCGCAGCTGGCCGCCGGGGCGCTTGACCTCGACGAATACGGTGCCGCCGGGGGCGACGACGATCCGGTCGGGCACTCCCCCGCGGGCTGGTGAGACGAATTTCAGGCACAGGAAGCCATGTGCCCGGCACTGGCTGAGTAGGTAGTCCTCGATGGTGCTCTCGCGCGTGCGAGCCATCAGGGCTGTGCCGTCTCGTCCGAGGAGACCGTCGGCACGCCGTAATTCAGCTCACCGGGCTCGACGAGGCGGAAGCCCGTGGAGTTCCTGTGCATTCGGGAGACGCTGAGGGTGGAGTGCTTCGTGCCGTAGTGATCCCGGACTTGGGCCTCCCGTCCGCAACGGACTCGATGACGACGCGGCGCTTGCCCTGCCGGGTGTCGAGGTATTCCCAGATCTGGCCCCCGCGGACCAGGATGCCCTCGCGGGTCGTGTTCTTCTCCTGCTGGGCCTGGGCGTCTTCGTCCTGGGTGGAGGTGCCGGTCGGCGCGGCATCAGCCACGATCTCGTACTTCTTCAGGAACGAGCCGTATTCGGTGATCGTTCGACGCTGCGCTTGATGATGGACCGAGCGCCGGAACTGGAAGGGTGAATCTACGTAAATGACCTTGGTCAGCACCCCGTCACTCTTGCGTCGCCAGCGCTGACCGGGCTGGACCGATTCGATCGGGGCACTCACAACTCGTCGCCTCCCTCAATGGTGCCGACGGGAAGTGTGGTCTGGAACATGACGTCTCTCGATTCTCTTGCCATGGCGAGCCAGACTCGCCTTCATCTGAAATTCGACTCGGGCACCGAGCAGCGTCGTGTCGGCACAGCCCGGCACCCTGGGGTCCGGTGGTTGTGCGGGGATCTGATCAGGCGGCGTTCTTCCAGTTCTTGGTGAACGTCTCATCGAGCATCCGTGTGTAGACGCCGAGATCGAGCGCCCCGATGAGCTGCTCGATCCGGGCGGGCGGCAGCGCGCGGAGGTCGTCGTTGACGACGATCACCGACCAGTGCGGGTCGATGCCGTTGATCCGCCGGATCACGACGTCCTGGTCATCGGGCAGCAGCCTGAGGCCGTCGGAGATGCTGGCCTCGCTGCGGTTCTTCGCCCACCCGTGGTGGCGCAGGATCTCCAGCGCGATCGGGTCACGTCGCACCCCGGCGCTGCCGGACTCGCGCCGCTTGCTCTGGCTGGCCGGGTTCACCTTCCATGCGCCAGCGTTGTGCAGGCTCACGGCGCCATCAGTGCCGTCGTGGACGATGAAGACCCGGTTAACCATCTGCAGGGCCCGCGGGTTCACCAGCTGCGCATCGGCGTCCTCGTTGTCGTCCCGGTCGGGCGCGGCGCTGACCGGGTCGGCGGCGAACGGGTAGGTGATTGATCCGCGCGAGGCGGCGAGGACGTTCTGGAACAGCAGCAGCGTCCGCACGGGATCAGCCGGGTCGATCGCCTCCTCGATCATCTTCCGGCCCAGCACAGGATCGAACGGCTCGGCGAGAGCCTCCTCTCCCCTGCTGGCGACGGTCTGCAGGTAGCGGGCCAGGGCGAAGTCGATCACGGCCGGGTGGGCCAGCGACTTCGTCGGGGTAGGACCCACGTGGCAGGCCAGCGTCCCACCGGAGGCGGAGATGATCGGGCTGTCGGCGACGCTCCGGTCCTCACTGGGCGACTCCAGCTCAAGCCGGTTGTTCGAGTCCTTGCTGATGAGGAACATCAGCTCCGGTTCGATGTCGATGCCGATGGCGGCCTGCTGCTCGGCGAGCACCCGGTTGTTGGTGGTCTCATCGAAGCCGTTCTCGCCGCCGACGACGGAGTAGAGGCCGTCGGTGTTCGTCGAGATGATCCGCGCGCCGGCCAGCGTCTGGGCCTGCCCGATCCGCCAGCTGAACAGCTGGCCGATGATCCGCATCGAGATGGTGCGGTTGTTCATCCTGATCGGGGTCCGGTGCGCGGCGTCAGCAGCTCCAGAGGCCGAGTTGAGGATCAGCTTCGTGCCGTTGCGCAAGGTCGTGAGCCGGGCTTTCTCCTCGGCGGAGATCCCCGGCTTCTTCATCTCGAAGCCCAGGCGCTCCTTCTCGAAGAAGATCGTCGTGTAGCGGTCCTCGCCCAGCTCGGGATTGTAGAACGCCCTCATGTTGCGCAGCAGGTTCGGGTAGTAGCTCGTGAAGTCCTCGTGGACGACGAGGCCTGCCGAGGTCCGTGCGAACCTCGGGTGCAGCTTGGTGGACTTGTCGGCCTTCGCAGTGAACAGAGCGGGTGCCTTCCTCGCCGGCTCATCGCGATAGACGGCCCTGGCCGCCGAGGTGCCTGCCAGGACTACCTTGCCGTCGAGCACGGTCCCGTCGGCCAGGCGCACACGCATCGCCTCGGTGTCCGGACGCTGAGTGTCCAGCAGCTGGGCCGGATCCGGCACTTGGGCCTGCGCACGCGCGAGCTGCTCGGCCTGGTCCGGGTCGTCCTTCTTCGGCTTGCGGTACTTCACCTTTTCCGGGTCCGAGCCCAGCAGCACGAGCCGCTTGTCGACGGCCGTGCCGTCGGGAAGCGCGAGCAGGTTGTGCTGGCGCTTGGCCTCGGCGACGAAGTCCTTCGCGTCCGGGTAGAAGAGCTTGGCGAGGCCGATCATGGCTGCCTGTTCTCGGTGCTCGAAGAAGTCGGCGTGGAAGACTGTCGTGTCCACTTCCGCGCCGTGGATGCCGCCTGTGCTGAACGTGGCAAAGCACGACGACGGGGAGCCGTCACGGTGGAAGTAGGGCACGTTGTTCGGCGTCTTCGGCAGTTCGCGCAAGGACTTGGCCGGGAGGTCGAACAGGTCGCGGTACTCCTCGGAGTCGTTGAAGTTCTGCCCCTCGATCGAGCGGTAGTACTTGACGACCTGCATGAACTGGCAGTGCGCCTTCGCCTGCGCCGGTGTCGCGGCTGGGTCCTTGGCGGGATCGGGGGCCACATTCTCCTCGAAGAAGCGCACGCACTCGTCGAGCACGTTGACCTGAGGGATGCCCTGCTCCTCGGCCGCCTCCTTGGCTGGATAGAGGAACGAAACGGTCTCGATGTCGTTCAGTGACGTATACGGCGCGAGGATCCGGCCGACGAACTTTGCTGAGGACGAGTCGATGGTCAGGCGGTCCCGGCGCACCGAGCCGTTCTTGGCGTAGACGGTCTCGGAGTACTGCGCCAGCAGGCCGGCCTTGAGGTCGAAGTTGCTGGCGTAGGCCGGGTGCTGGAAAAGCTGGGCCAGGCCCAGGCAGTCGGAGACGTTGTAGGCCAGCAGCTCATAGAGATCTTCGATCGCGGCGATCGAGGTGTCGTGGCTGAGCTTTTCGGACTCCTTGATCTGGCGACCGAGCATCCCGAGCAAGCGCTTGAGGCCCACCTTGGTCTGTAGCTCGTTGAGACGGGCGACGTCCAGGTGCCGACCCGAGTGCATCATGGCGCGGCGGATCTTGACGGCCGGGCCGTCCCACCCGAGGTAGCCGGGCATGTACTCGATGTGTTCGTTGAACAGCTTGTCGTTGTGCTCGCGCATCTCGCGGGCTGTGGTCGGCTGGACAAGACGACCGGAGTGCGGAGCCGGGAAGGTCTCCATCAAGTACAGCGCGAGCATGGTCACGTCGTAGTTCAGCGAGTTGTACCCGGCCAGGAACGGGTGCTTCAGCGGGTCGTACTCGGGATCCGTGTCGCAGACCGGGCGCAGGCTCGCCGGATAGGACGAGACCTCGCTGCGGTTGTTGACCTGGTCGGCGTTCGAGAGGCCCATTAGCTCGGCGAGGCGGAGGTTGCCCCGCTCGCCGCACAGGTTCCACAGCTGGACGCTCACCGCGGGCAGGCCCGGGTTGGAGCGCACCACGGCTTCATAGAGTGCCTGCGGGTCCACGGCGTCAGAGAGCCGCTGGTCGTCGGCGAGGAAGAAGATCTCCAGGTCATCGACGGCTCTGTCGGGCCGCGGGGTGTAGGCGCACAGAGTGAAGACGTCCGACAAAGACTCGATGTCGTAGAAGGTGAAGCGCGCCTTCGATGCCGTGACGGGTGTTCGCTGTGTGGTCATGATGGGGATCTCCTTTCGTCGGCCCGGCTATCACGGCCGGTGTCTGGGGAGGAGGCGCGCGCGGCCTCAGAGGGAGTCGCGAGGAGAGCGTCGGCGCGGGGCATCCATGCGCCGGGACGCCTCACTCATGAGCCGGGCCTTCTCCACGGGGTCCGTCGCGATCTGCGAGCGGACAGTGAGGTTGGTGATCCGCGCTCGCGCGCGACGTCGGGCATCGCCGTGATCAGGCGGCCCTGGCCCCGGGGCGAGTTCGAGTACGGCCTGGGTGAGTTCGCCGAGTGCACCAGCAGTTTTAGCCATGGGTGCATCAGTTCTGTTCGTCAGTGGTGTCGTCGCTCGGGGCGGATGCGCCCGTGTGCCGGAGCAGTCCGCGGTAGTTGGCCTGCAACGTCGGCTGGGATTTCTTCTTCGGGTCGCTGCCGGTGTAGCTCGGGTGCATCCACTTCTTCAGTTCGTACTCGGCGATGAGCACCTCGGGGTTGCTCATCATCTGGCCGGGCCGGATCTTGCGGTTCTTGTCCGGGCAGTGCCACAGAGCATCCGGCCGGACGATCGCCACGAGGTCAGTGATGAACTGCTTGTTGCTCACCGGCGAGCCCGACGGCGAGACGTCGTCGAACCAGGCCTTGTACAGGTCATAGAGGAACGTGAACGGCGCCAGGTCCCAGACCAGCTGCTCGCGGAACTCTGTCCAGAAGTCGCGCACGGGGTCGTTGACCTCCTTGTACTCGGCCAGGACTTCCTTGGTGGCCATCGGCTCTGAGAGCTGGTAATAGTCACCCGGAGATGACGCGCCGGCGCGGTTGATCGCGTACCAGAAGACGTACTCCAGGACCTCGCGGCGCTGGAGGTAGTCGTCCCTGATGTACATCTTCTCGGCTCCGGTGAAGCTCTTGGTGAAGGGCACGAAAAGCTGCCGGCGGTAGAACGAGTCGGACTTGTCCTTCACACGCGGGAACTCGTTCAGGCACTGGACCATGAAACCGAAGAACTGATAGGCGACCGGCATCCGGTGCTTGCGGTTGATCATGAAGACGTCGTTGGTCACGATCGACTTCAGGTTGGCCGCCTTGTCGATGAAGGTGCCGACGTCGTTTTCGTCGACGATGATCGCGTTGGCGCGCACCAGCGGTTCGAGCGCGAAGTCCTTGCCGAAGTCCGCTAGCGGGATCGAGGCATGCGCGCCACCTCCGATGAGGTTGCGCATGAGCGCGCAGAGCGTGCCCTTACCGTTGTTGCCCTCCCCCGAGTAGAACCAGGCGGTCTTGCGCCAGCCCACATACGGCCGGATGATCGCGCCGATGATCTCCCAGATCAGGTCGGCAAGGCCCTCGTCACCGGGCTGGTCGAAGAGGCCCTCGATCCAGGCGACGACTTCCCAATCTCCCTCCTCGGGATGCGTGATCACCTGCTGCGGAGCGTTGTCCATGTAGTCGACGTCGTTCTTGGTCAGCAGCACGATGCCGGGGTCGAAGGGGTGGACCTGCTTGGGCTCGAAGTGGAAGTCCTTGCCGCCGATCGTGACGTCCACCGGCTCGGTGCCGTAGAAGACGATGCCGTTGCGCGCGGCGATGAAGTCACGGTGCGTGCTCTGGTGCAGGCGCAGGCTGTCTTCGCGCAGGACGGCCAGAACCTCGTCGAACCCCTTGAGGGTCAGCTGGGTGTTGTACATGCGCGCCGTGGTGCGGATGTCGTCCTCGCTGGGGGTGTACGTCCCGCGCGCGTTCCCCGTGGGCTGGTACATCGCCAGCAGGTCGTATTCGCGGTCGGTGCCCCCGGCGTTGGGTGCGATGCGGATGACATGGTGCAGACGCAGGAGGATCTGCGCGATCTGCCAGTACGTCAGATATCTCGGCAGGGGGTATCTCTCGGCGGCCATGGCCGCTTTGGAGTTCTCGGCCTTGATGACGCTGCCCATGATCGCCAGCAGCTCCTTCTCCAGCACGCGAGGGGTCGGAGGGTCGGCCGAGTCGATCTGGTCGAGGTAGGCGGCAGTGATGTAGGTGACGATCTCGTTCTGCGGAGCCATGTCGTCACGGTTCGAGAAGTGCCCCATGACACTGGTCAGGACGTCGGCGACGGGGTTGGTGCGCGGCCCGGCGCTGGAACCGGCGGCAGGTACGGATGAGGAGGCATCAAGAGGCGTCATGCTGCTGCTTTCTCGATCGTGATCGAGTTCCTGCCGGCGATGCGTGGGAAGCCGATTGGACTCGTAATCGAATGGAACGCGATCTTGACTCTATGTCATCCGAGTGGCCTTTCGCAACGATTGAGTCACCAGTCTATAAGGGAATCGACCGACGCCATGGACGGTTACAAAAGAGGGTCGCGAAAGGGCCGTCGACAGGGACTGGAGAGGGCGCGCACACCACCACGGCCATGCCACACACGTCGCGAGCCTGGATGAGATGCGAGAAGCCAGTGACCCCGTCGGGTGCATGCCCCACGGAATCACTGGCTTCTAGCACTCGATCACACACCCGCGGGCGGCGTGAGCCGCCCGGCCTGTGGTCGAGGTTCGGAGGAGCTCTTCTGGCCGGCCGAGCCCGCCGCCACCAGAGCATCAACTGGACGCTCTCCAGGAGGATCCCGAGATTCACATACCCCCTGGAGGTATGAGATACGTGTACCACTTGACGTGGTACACCTGTTTTCCCAGATCAGAGCAGAAATTTCGGGAGTTCAAGAGCAGGGTGTACCACGTGGCATTTTCTACGTGGTACAGGTGTTTTCCCAGATCAGGTGGGGTTTATATACCCCCTGTACCACTTGTACCAGGAAATAGAGCCTAGATACACGCGCAGAGGGGATATGCGAGCAGACTGGCGAGCCGGGGCTGGAGCTGTCTGGATCGCTCCCGAACGAGTCCCCTATATAAACGGTCAGAAAGACGTGGTACTCGTGGTACATGAGCAGGAAACACTGGCTGTCCAGGCAAAACGTCGTACCACGTCGGCACTCCCACGTGGTACACCCGATGCGGGAAAGAGCCTCGCGGTACAGGTGTTTGCCCGGGTCAGACGCGGTTTTTAGGGGTGTACCACGTCTCGTGGTACAGCTGGCAGCTCGATCCGCCCTGTCCCGTCTCAACTGAACGGGTCGCCGCACGTCAGCGGCCCGACACCGAACCAGATCATTTGAGACGGGGCAGCGGCTCTCAGGCGGCGCGGTCGCGCCTCAGCGGGACTGGAAACCGCATGGAACATCCTCGACGTCCTGAGGCTCGCAGAAGGCTCCTGACGCGTCCTTCGGGCGCGAGTCGGAACTCTGTCCGAGTCGTTCACCCTTGAGGGTCCACTCGATGCGCGAGGGAATTGGACTGGCATTCGCTGCCCATTGCGAGTGATCCACGACAGCTGCTATCGTTGACGCCAGGTGATCGATGTTGCACTGGAACGTGAGAACAGAGAGGCCGGAGAGCATCCCCGTGGGAAGGGAGCTCTCCGGCCTCTCTCCATGTGCTGATGAGTGCGAAGCGTGGATGGCGCGACTCACCCAGGGGTGACCGTGCTCCAGCCTCGCCGGCGTCCCGCATTGGGGGCCTCGGTACTGCGGCTACGGGATCGCTCGTCTGCTTCGACGACGTAGAGGATCTGGTAGGAAATCGTGGTGTTGCGGTTGAGCCGGTTCTTGCTCTGGCTCTTCTCCATCGTGATCTTGTGGAAGCCGCGAACGCACTCAGCGCGATCGAAGAACCGGCGCAGCCTCGCGTTCACTCGCTCACGGGCCTGTTCGGCCGTGATGCCCATGTCGGAGACGACGAAGACGTGCGTGTGACCGCGATCGAAGGTGGGCTTCTCACCAGTGTCGAGGTCCAGACGGATCTTCGCACGGCTAATGTCGAGCGCGTCGGGACGGACGAGCTTTCCTCGTGAGTCGTACGTGCAGGTGCTGACGACAGCCATGATGAGATCCTCTCCTCTCCTGATGAGTATGACTGAATAGTTACTTTCAGTCACACCCCCGGTGGCCGGATCACCCCGGTCACCACGAGCATGCCTTCCGCACGAGGGACCGGCGGCTGAAAGGCCGCCAGGTCTTGCACGGAGGGCACCATCGTTTTTCTGAAGAGGCTGAGTACCTCGCTCACTGCATCGCGGACTCGCCTCCCGCGCCCGGGACTGCGCCCGGCGCAGTCCCGCCGGCGACCCGCCGGTAGAGCCCCAAGGCACAACCAGCGAAGGCCAGGCACAGAAACACCGCGGAGACAGGGTTCGCCAGAGCGCCGAGCACTTGTGCCGGGACAAGGGCGGCAGCGAGGTTGAAGCCCAGGTGCAGGAGCACGCAGGGCCACAGCACGCGCGTGCGTTCGTAGACCAGGGCCAGGAGCACCGCCAGCGGCAGGGGCGAGGCGAACTGCACGGCGTTGCCGTGCAGTAGGCCGAACACCACGGCGGTGACCACCGTGGAGGCGAGGATGCTCGCCCGCTTGCGCAGCAACGGGTAGATCAGCCCTCGGAACAGGGCCTCCTCCCCCGCGGGCGCCGCGACCAGGGTAAGCAGCAGGGTCGCCAGAGCTCCAGCCGTGTGCCTGGTCTGGTTCGAGGCGTCAAAGCCGGCGGACCCGGCCGTGACGTAGATCCACAAGGCCAGCGACTGCCCGGCGAGGAAGGCCAGGACCGCGCAGCCGAGGATGGTCCATCCGAAGCGTGGGATCTCCGACCTCGGTCGCGGGGCCGGCGCATGCGCGAGCCACCGGGGCCGCTGGATCCTCACCGAACCGACCAGGACGACAACAAGCATGCCCAGGACGGCGGTCGCAACAATCGGCTCTCCCATGAGGCGGATTGCGACGGTGCCGAGGCCGAGGTAGACCGCGACGGCAGCGAACGGCACAAGGGCGCACCACCCGATGCTGAGCAGTCGCGAGGTGATCGGTGAAGTCGTCAAGGTCTCCTCCTCCACGGGTCTCAAGCAGCCGTGGTGATCTGCTCGTTGATGACGGCCTGGACGCGGGTGTCACCGCGGAAGGTGTTCAGCTGCAGCGTCGCCGTGAAGCGCAGCGTGCCGAGCTCGGTGCGGCTGGCGCGCTGCACGAAGCCCCGGAGCATTTCGAACTTCTCCTCGGCGACGTTCCACCACAGGCAGGACAGGCCGCATCGGGTGACCAGGCGCAGGTGCTGCGATTCGGATCCGATCCGGTCCACTCGCAGGCCCAGGGGCTCGATCGCGATCTCGACGACTGGCGCGGTGAAGCCGTGCCCGAAGGGCTTGAGCCCCTCGGTCCGGCGCACCAGCTCGAACAGCGGTTGCAGATCCTCGAGGTCGGCGTCGCAGTCGGCGTCCGGGCCGAGTACCAGATCACCGCTCGGTCCGTCGGTGCTGACGGCGAGCAGGGCGACCTGGGTGGCCTCCTGCAGCACGGCGACGAGGTCGCCGAGCTTCTCGGCCTTCGCGATGCGGACGCCGCAGGCCTGCTGGTGCCCGATGGCGCTGAGACCGTCGTGCTGCTCCAGGCTGGTGATGATGTCGAACCACCCCGGCGCACGACTGGAGCCGCTGACGAAATCGTCGGGGCCGGCGGGCCGGTTGACGACGACGACCGGGTGGCCCTTGAGCTCCATCATCCGGTTGGCCAGCAGCCCGTGCATGCCCGGGTAGGCTTTCGAGAAGTACACCCACGGGGCTAACGGCTGGTCCCCGGTGGTGAGTTCTTCCATGTGTTCGATGACCAGCTGCTTGCGCAGCTCGTTGCTCTCGATCACCTGGTGGGCGGCCTTGAGCTTGACGTCAGCACCGGCGGCCGTGAACACCGCAAAGCACGGCTCAAGCGAGGCCCCGGTGCGCCGGGGGCTGTTCATCGCCGGGGCGAGGTAGAAGCCGAAGAAGCCCTCGTCGAGGTCATCGACGTCGCGGATCTTGCCGATCTGCGCGAAGGCTTTGAGCACGATCGCGAAGCCTTCGAAGGCCCGGAGGAAGACCGGGTGGTGCGGCTCGGTGCGCAGCAGCTGCATCAGGATCGACTGCTCGACGTCGATGGCATCGGAGTCAGCGTCGAACCCACCCCAGGGATTGGGGATCGTCTTCGGCGCGGCGACACGCAGCAGGCGGGCAATCGAGATCGCGTCGCGTACCAGCTTGCGGTTCTCGTACAGCACGGGCATGACGTCGGAGACGGTGCCGATACCGGCGAACAGGCGCAGGAGGTGGATCTCCCAGAGCTTCTCGGGCCGGTGCACGCGGGTGTAGGCCTGGATCACCTGGTAGATCACGTGGGCACCGCAGATCCCGGTGTGGGCGTACGTTTCGTCGATCCGGCACGGGTCGACGGTGATGTCCGCGGTCGAGCCCGGCGCGAGCTCCTCGTGGTGATCGGTCACCAGCGTCGTCCAGCCAAGGGCACGCGCGGCGGCGATACCGCGGTGGGAGTTCACTCCCCCGTCGCAGGTGAGCAGGACCCGGGTGGCGGGCCACTTCGCGTGGATCTCGGCTACATCCTCGGGTGCGAGCTCGTGGCCGCGGCGGTAGTCGGGCAGGTGCAGCTCGACATCGAAGCCGAGCTCGGACAAGCCGGCGTAGCCGAGGACACCGGAGGAGATGCCGTCCATGTCGAAGTCAGGGGCGATGGTGATCTTCTTGCCCGTGGTCCGGGCGTCATGAAGAGCCTCGACCATCTCGGCCAGGTCCAAGAGCTCGTCGTGTTCGGTGGACTCGATCTCCTGCAGGTACTGATCCGACCACCCCCTTCGCTGGCACAGCAACTCGAAGAGGTCGGTGTCCTCATCGGTGAGCGAATGGTCGTCGACGGTATGGAGCGTGGACATGGTGAGGACCTCTCGATCGGGGTTGTTGGACGGTGGAGAGCGGGGTCTGTGCCATCCTCCGATATTGCTGTGATTTTAGCAGTAGCATTCACTTATACTGCTTATTTAGCAGTGCTTCTGAGTCTCGTTCGGGTTCTAAATGACACACTTATCTTGAATGCCTGCGACAGACTTTCCAACGTCATTGCGCATCAGCTACTGTCGCTGCTATGGCCATTCGAAGCATTGTCGAGTCAGATCTCAGCGGGAAGCCGGATGCAGCTACAGCTACGTTCGGCTTGGGTGACACCTGGTACGAGGTCGACCTCACCGCTGAGGAGCAGAAGAAGCTCGAGGAAGCACTGAAGCCGTACTTGAAGGTCGGCCGAAAAGCCGGGAAGGCGGCGCCCAAGAAGCGAGTCGTACCCGAGACGACCCCCGAGGAGCGCGACGAGATCCGCGCGTGGGGCAAAAAGAACGGCTATGAGTTCGCGGAGCGGGGGCGCATCCCGAAGAAGCTCATGGATGCCTTCGACGAGGCGCATGGCATCGATCGGAGCAAGGCACGCTAAGCCTGCCGTTCGTCTCCCGGCCGACCCATCCGTCCTTGAAGGGCCCTGCAGCACACTGCAGGGCCCTTCGCGCGTCTCAGAACAGCGGCAGCGACGGATGGATCACGGTGGCCGTCACGATCCACGCCGCTCGCGCGCGAGACCTGCAGTGGATCGTGCCGTGCGAGAAGTGCCCCGGCGCATGCGGCAAGAGCTGCTGCTGGCCTCGCTGCTGGCATCCGTGCTTTCGGCAGAGGTCGAGGAAGGCCGTGCACAGCACCTGAGCCCCGGCCTCGCGGTACACCTGGGCGGCGTCGACCATCTCCTGGTTGCCCTGGAAGCCGGCCCCCTTCCCATGAGCCGACCAGGCGGCGGGGAAGGTGCGGATGTCGAAGCCGACGGCCCGCCACAGGCGCTCGGCCATGGCATCGGCACTCTCGGGGCAATGCCCGGAGATGAGTACCGGCCGGGTGACGTTCTCCGCTCCCCAGTCGCGCCAGGCATCGTTGAACGTCTCACGCATGCTCTTCTCGTCGTTCCAGCCGCGGGAACCTGTGACGAGGACGACGTGCGAGAACGATTCGGGAATCATTTCAGCAATCATTCGAGTCTCCTCTCTCTGTGACTCGGCGGTCTTCGCAGCTGGAGTCGAGTGTCAGAGGTCCGGCACCCAGGCCGCCCGCCGGACGTTCATGGTCTGGCGAATGCCGACGCTTCACGCCTGTCGTCCGGTGTCGGCTTCGATGGTGACCGTGTCCTTCTCGGCGTGGAGTTCGACACGGATCTGATCGTCCCCGCACGCCGGCATGAGGTGGACGGTAAACATTCCGCTGCTTGCGCGGGAGATGTGCACGGTGACGACAGTGCGGTCCTCAACGTCGGTGAAGTCGACGTTTCCGATGTCCTCGGCATCGCCGGAGCGCATCGCCTCGGCTACAGCTTTGCTGTTCGGCTGCCACAACTTCGGCTCGCAGCGGGCTCCGGTGTCGTAGGGCGAGATTTCAGGCTGGGACTGCGTCATGGTGGCGCCTGCCTTCGTGGACTCGAGTGCGGGTGGCGACCATCGAGTGCGGACCCCCGGTCGGGCCTGTGTGATCTCGATGCTCGCCCCAGCGCCCGTGCCAGCTTTGCTGGCTGACGATCCGGAAGATCTTGCTGGCGTGATCTGCTCCCGGATGGATCGCATAGCGAGCCGTCGCACAGGTCGTCACTTCTCGCCTGAGCCAGGCGCGCAGCGCCTGGCGATCCACCACTGCTGGACCCTTTGCTGCTGTCCATATCTGTGGACAACTGGGGTGGGGCTTCCTCTCTCAAGCGCAGCGCTGGGCATAGCCGGAGGGAGCGCCAGCGACCAACGGACCGGCGAGCGAAGCGAGCGGTGGAACCCGTCGGCTATGCCGACTAACACGCCCTCGGAGCGCAGCGGAGAGGCCGAGCGAAGCGAGGGTCCGCAGGACACGTGTTATCAGGTTCCCTTATGCCCTTTTGCTTCCTTGTCGTCGTCCTCGCTGTTCCACGGCTGGAGCGTTAGCGGAAGCCTGGAACATCAGGGGGAACGGTCCGTACCCTCTTGACCCGCACCCCTCCCCCTTTTCCGCGCAGCGGGGGTACGGGTCTGGTTGTTTCGCCTGGTCATCGCACCTTTTGGGTGTACTGCTGTTTCGACGTCCGTGATACGGCCGTACCCCCACGCTGATCCGTCCTCGTGAGGCACGAGCGAGGCGGGGGTACGGGTCTGCTCCTGACGGGGCGCAGCCCCGGTTCATCGTCCTGCTGCCGTCGGCGGCACAGCCTTCGCCGCGCAGCGGATCCGTCCTCTTGCGACACCGTCGCTTCGGCTGTGGACAACGCTTTGCTCCACCGCTCACCGCGGCGGCGCCGCCGACCTTGCCCCGTCGCGTTGTGCTGGCTGCACCGACGCGGATTCACCTCGCTCCGGTGCTGCCGCGGCAGCGTGCCAGCACTTTGTGCACCGCGTCCGAGGCGGGCGTTCTGCACTGTGTCGACGACGCACGTTTCGGCCCCGGGCTGTGCTCCGTCTCGCGCTTGCGCGGCGAGCCCGGGGTGGTTCCCCGTGGACGCATCGGAAGAAGAGAGGCCCGGCTGCTGTGACCAGCTGCCCATCGGGCACAGCGAACAGCTCCAGCGTCATCGGGCCGTTGTCGTCTTCCTCCAGGGGCTGCTTCCGCAGTAAATGCCTCTGCTCTTCTACCCCCACGGGCCTTTGCCGCGGAAGCAAGCCCCCGCACGCTCGCTGCGTGCGAGGAACTGCTCCCCCTTCGCTCCTTCTCCCTCTGCTCTCCCTGCGCGACCATGACGGCCCGATGACGCCCCCGTACCGACCGTCGCACCAGCGATGTGCCACCACCGTGCCGATGGCTGCGCTGATCTCGCTCCGCCGGCGTTCCGTGGCTGCGCTGCCGTGCCTGCCGACAGGCTTCGGCAAGGGGCACAGACATGCTTCTGGGTCCCGTGAAACAGCGGTGAAACACCGCCCCTCTCGTGTCTCAGAGGTGTCTCATCGAGGCACGCACGAGACACACATAGGACGCCGACTGATGACGGTATACCTCTTGGATTTCTGCGCACGTCCTCACGGTGTCTCGCGAGCGCCCTGACAGTGGCGCCCGGCGTCGCACACGGTGCCCTCGGAGGGCTCGTCTGTGTATGGGTACCGGGTGGCGTCTCATAGGAGACACCACCGGGACGCCAATGGGGCCTCATCCGTACTCCAATGCGGCTCCTCGGGATCAGTGCTGTGACCGCGGGTGTCTCGCAGGGGTCCCGTGCGAGCACATGCCGCGTCGCTGGTGGAGCACAAAGGCGCATGGTGCCGACGGCCTGCGCGCGGTCGCTCCAGGCGGGGCCACTGCGGCGTCTCGTAGGCGCCCCTGCCGGTACTCGATAGGGACTCAAATGACATCTCACTTGCGTATCTAGTGCGACTTGCACGGGACTCGATAGGGACACTAGAGTGTATCCGCGTTGATTCGCATTAGAGAGGAAACGCGATGGACGGTGAGTCCATATGACAGAGCGAGAGACACTCGGCGAAGGGCAGGATGACACGCAGGAGCGACTGGCAGGGCGAGGTGAGTGCAATGGCGAATCAATCGAGTGAGCCTCGCAAGGTCCGCTGGACCGTGCCCGCTGCCGACACCTCGGTGATCGAGTGGCTCGGTCAGCAGGCGGACATCTCGCAGTCGATTCGACTGCTCATTCGGGAGTCCATTCAGCGTGACGGATACATCGACGTCTTCTACAAGCCCGTCGATCAGCTGCCGCGTCGTGGCCGGCCGCCGCTGGAGAGCATCGAGCAGCGCGAGGACGACGAGGCGGTCACTGAGCGCCGTCCGGCCGCCAGGCCGGCTCAGCCGCAGCCCGTGGTCACCGACCAGGCCGACGCTGTCGTCGGGAAGACAGCGCCAGCGCCGGTAGCCCACCCCGCACCGGTTGGGACGGCCGAGGAGCCCGCGGCACGCACCCCCAGCACACCGCCGGAGCCGCCGAAGCAGGCATCCATCGACGAAATCATGGCGAGCACTCGGCGCTGAGTAACGCGGTGAATTTCATTTTCCAGGCAGACAACACAGACACCGAGGGATCGAATTCATGAGCGCCAACAGCAACGACGTCATCACTCTCACCGGCGGCATCGACGTCGGCAACGGCTACGTCAAGGGCGTCATCCAGAACACGAAGCAGGGGACTTTCGACGAGATCGATCTGCCCAGCGCGGTCGTCTCGACTTCCCGCACCTCGCCGAAGGTGCCGCTCCCCGACGCGGATGCGGCCTCCGTGCTGGCCGGCGATTTCTACAATCAGATCGACTGCTCGCTCACCACTTCCCTGGTGGCGGCGTCGGACCGCCGGATCTTCGGCCGCGCAGCACTGTCTGTGCGCGGCTCGAAGTTCACCGAGTTCGAGGTGCTGGGCAAGCATTCCAAGGCCGATCAGGAGCTGAGCAAGGTCCTGGTCCTTGGTGTCTTCGCCGCGAAGACCCTGCGCGACTACGTCCGCGAAACCGGCGCGCTGCCCGATCACGAGCTGCGCGTGCAGGTGCGTGCCGGCCTGGCGCTGCCGATCTCCGAGTTCGTCGCGCGCCGCTACGCCTACGCCGCCGAGTTCATCGGCCTGCTGGGCAACTCCGACCCCGCGGTGCACCTGGTGACGATCAAGAACTTCAGCACCCCGGTCTCGGTGCGCCTGCAGTTCGTCGACGTCCAGGTGATGGCCGAGGGCGCCTCCGCGCAGTTCGCCATCACCGACAAGGGCGAGCCGCTGGCCCAGGCTCTTCTCGATGATCTGCGCACTCGCGACGCCTCCCTCGTGGAGGGCGTCTCGGCCTCCGATCTGGTGGCGGTGCAGAACACCATCGGCGTCGACGTCGGCGAAGGCACCGTGAACTTCCCGGTCTTCACCGACGGCCGGTTCAACCCTGAGGCGGCGGCCACACTCGACGAGGGGTACGGCACCGCGCTGATGAACGCCATGGAGCGCATGAGCGAGTCGGACGCCACGCTGCAGTTCTCCTCGCGCAAGCAGTTGGCCGACTTCCTCCACGCGGAGCCGTCGGTGCTGGTGAAGAACCGTCACCAGCGTTCCGCCGGTTTCGTCGAGGACGAGGCGAGCTACTTGGTCGACGAGATCGTCTCCTCCTTCGGTGACGTCCTTTCGCAGGCCGGCGCGACGACCGAGGTCGTCTACGTCTTCGGCGGCGGCTCGGGTCCGATCAAGGACCTGCTGCACCCGGCGCTGCTGAAGGCCGCGGGCGACGTGCCCGTGCTCTACCTCGACTCGAGCTACTCGCGGCACCTGAACCGCGAGGGCCTGTACATCGCGGCTCGCCACGTTGAGCAGCAGGCCCTCGCCGCGAAGGCCACGGGCAAGCGCACCAAGGAGGTGGGGTGATGAGGAGGGTACTGGAGACTCCTCGAAGGACGCGGCCGGGAGGCCCGTACGGGGAGTGGGGTGACTTCGCCCTCGCCAAGCAAATCGAGCTGCAGCAGCCAGGGGCAGATGCCTGGTGCCAGCGCTGGAACCACCGGCTGCCGACGTGGAGTCGGACCCGGGACGGCGGCTTCGACCCGGAGGCGCACCGTGTCGTCCGGATCCCGGAGGCTCCGGCGAAGCGCTTCACTGTCGCCCATCACTACAGTGCGAGCTGGCCGGTTGTACGGCTCGCGTACGGCCTTCAGCGCGTCGACCAGCCTCCTGGCCCCGGCGAGCCCGAAGGCGGCCGCCTGGTCGGGGTGCTCGCCCTCGGGGTTCCGATGAACACCGCCGTTCTCAATGTGTTCCCGGACCTGCGGCCGCTCAAAGAATCGCTTGAGCTCTCGCGTATGTGTCTTCTTGACTCAGTGGCTTCGAACGGCGAATCCTGGGCCTGCGCGAGAGCATTCCAGGACGCCGCCGTCAAGGGAATCCGAGGGATCGTCGCGCACGCCGATCCCGTGCCGCGGATCAGGATCACGGCCGACGGCCCGTCGTACGTGATGCCGGGACACATCGGTCATGTCTACGGCCACGGCCAGGGCTTCGCCTACCTCGGGCGTACCCGCGCCCGGCGTCTGGTCGTACTGCCCGACGGTTCTGTCCTCCATAGTGGAGTACGCGCGGGTTCCGCTGGAGCACTCGCAACTTGAGAAGCCGCATCTCAGCAGGTCAATGACGGTGCCGTCAGGCCTGTATCCATCATGTGGAATCTCGGCAGTAACTAGCAAAATCTGCGAGTGACAGGAGTAATATGCGTTCTTGTGTCAGATTCTGAAAGTCGCGTGCTGACCCTCGTGCGCCCGGCTCCGGATCCGGCGGCCGTGATGGACCCGGCCGACGTATCGGTGGAGACCGGGCTCGCGGACGTGGTCACGCTGCAACGGCGGCGCCAGGCGCGGATCTCGGTGCAGGACGAGGAAAGTTTCTTCCTCGACACGCTGTCCGAGTACCAGTGGGCGCGCGATGTTGCAGGACTGGCGCCGTCGACGCTGGACGGGCTGATCAAGCCGATGATCGAGGTCTGCGAGTTCTACGGAACCGTGCCGTGGCACCTCACCTCCCGCGAGGTCGACCGGTACTTCGCAGGACCTGGGAAACGGGCCCAGTCGACCCACCGCGGCAAGATCAACAAGATCGACGCGTACTTCGCTTTCCTGGAGCAGCGCTACGCCGGCGAGATCATGCGCCGCTTCGGAGCTACGGTCGAGTCGCCGATCGACCCGTTCAACCGGCCCCGCCATCGCGGGGACTTTGGGCTGCGCATCCCGCCCTCGCAGGCAGCGATGAAGGACTTCTTCGGCCGGTGGCGCGAGGATCTGCCGAACGCGCGGAAGTACGCGGTCGCCTGCCGCGACTACGTGATGACGAAGGTCGCCTACCTCTCCGGCGTCCGTGCAACAGAGCTGTGCGGGGTGTGCCTGGGCGACATCCACTGGGAGAACGGTCAGTGGGGCCGCTTCGTCGTCCTGGGCAAAGGTGCGCGCGGGTCCGGGCCTCGCCCGCGGGAGGCGTACCTCTTCCAGGAGGGGCGTGCCCTGCTGTGGTGGTACATCGAGGAGATACGGGGCGAGTTCGGCGACGACGCGGAGCACCCGCGCGCACCGCTGTGGCCCTCGGAGCGCAAGTCGAAGGCGATCGCCGACCTGAATGTGCCCATCGCGCCGGCGATCGTGGCGTCGACATTCCGCAAGACGTTGCACGCTGCGGCCGCCAGCTACCTGACAGGCCCGGTCACCGACCTCTTTCCGCACTTGCTGCGGCATGCCTGCGCGACGCACAACTATGAGCGCGGGATGACACTTTGGGAGATCCAGAAGGTCCTCGGACACGACTGGGCAACTACGACTCTTCGGTACATGGCGACTGCGCACGCCGACCCAGAGCTCGCGAATCTGGCTGCCAGCTCCCGGGCGGCCCAGCGACTGGTGATGGACAAGGGGAACCTTCGGTGAAGTGGAATCTGCGGATGGTGGCCGCCCAGCGGGATCTGTGGCGGCCGACCGAGGTGCTCGCCGCCTTCCAACAGGTCGGGTTCAACCCGTCGCTGAGCAAGGTGGCTGCGCTGTGGAACGGCACGCCGGTCACGGTGCGCCTCGATGACCTGGACAAGATGTGCGCCGCGCTGAACTGCACGGTAGCCGACCTGATGCAGGCCGAACCGCTCGCGGGGGGCCAGGCCGCGTCGGAAGTCGGGCATCGCGCGGTCGGCGCCGAGGAACAGCCGTCGGCGAGCCCGGTTCGACCCGTGCCGCGCGGCCGTCATGGTGCGGGTCCGCGCTCGCTTCCGCCGAGCTGAGGGGCCGACCGGTGGCGGTGGATCGTGGGCAGGGGCAGGCGCGGAGCTGCCCGGTGTGCTTGGGGTGGCTGGTGGTGCACTGGAACCGGGTGTGCGACGTGTGCCGGCCCTGGGCGAGGAAGTACCCCGAGCGCGGGGTGTGTCCGCGGTGTCGGCACGAGGCACACCTCAATACGGACGGCCTGTGCAAGCCGTGCCTCACGGCGATCCGCCTCGAGGACGATGCCGAGTGGGCTCTGGGCCTGGAGGAGGCGCGGCCCCGGCCGGTCCAGCTGACGGTCGGCGGTACGTACGGAGACCGTTCGGTCTCGTCCCGGCCGCTGCGCCGCCCCGCCAAGAACGGCTTGAGCGTGGGTGCGGAGTGGTGGATCAAGCTCCGCAAGCAGCGCGCCGTCCCTGCCGCCCCGCTGGTGCTGGAACCACAGGTCCAGGGCCAGATCCCGCTCTTCACTATGCCCCGGGTGCTGGGCGACGCCACCGTGAAAGCACTCGTTGGCCGGACGGTCGCCGGATGGGAGGAGGCCCGGCCGGTGACCAAGGCTATGCAGGCCGAGCACCGGTTGACCACGGCCTGGCGCAGCAAGGTCGACGAGATGGTTCGCCTCGCTCTGGCCGTGCGTGAGGCAGAAGGCGCTGAGCGCCTCCCAGAGGCGATGCTGCGGGACCTGCCGACCAACGGGGACGCGGTCCGCCTGGTCCTGCTGCGAATCAGGTTTCTGGACGAGGCGCCCGAGCCCCTGCGGTTTTCTAGGACGGACCAGCCGACCCGCACCCCGTACATCACCGCTCCGGCGCCGCTGCCGCCCCCGGCGCCACGCCAGTGCACGGACTGCGACGCCTGGATTCCCGCAGGTCGGCGGGCGGGGTTCGTCTGTGATCCGTGCCGGCACTGGCGGGAGCGGACGGGGCGGGGGCGGTGCTGCCGCTGTGGCCGCGAAGGGCTGGCGCTGCGCGACGACCGCTGCCGCAGCTGCCACCCCTACCGGCTCCTCGACGAAGCCCGCCCCACTTCCCGGCGGTTCACACAGCTGGTGATCTCGCTCCCGACCGGCAAGGGCGGGCCGTTCGAGGCATTGCCAGTCGGTGACCGCGAGGTACCGGACTACGACGAGCGACGTCCTGCTCTGCACACGAGCCGCGGGCAACAGTCGCTGTTCACCCTGCGGCGCGACTGGGCCCCGGTGCTGCAGCGGCTGCGGTGCGCGCCTGCCGGCGAGCCGCCGCTGAGCGCGACCGCCCGCCGCCTGGTCGAGGAGTTCACCCGGGAACGGCCGGGGCAGCGGCCGGAGTACACGAAGAACACCCGCACGCTCACGATCCTGCTGTACTGGCTCGGCGTCGACACGACGGTCCTCGAGCGTGACGTGTACGACCTCGCTCGAATCGACGTGAACCTCGCGGCCAAGCCGGTCTGCCAGTTTCTGCGCGATCGAGGTCTGCTGGTGGAGGATCCCGCCTTGCACCGGGACGCGCATCAGGTGTGGATCGAAACCACCCTGGCCGCCCTGCCAGAACGCGTCGCGAGCGAGGTCGCCACCTGGGTGACGGTGCTGCGCAGCCAGGGACCCCGAGATGATGAGCCACGCAGTTACGACGGGATCCGCCGGTACCTCGTGTCCCTCCACCCGGTCCTCGCCGGGTGGACTGCATCCGGCATGGTCACGTTGCGGGAGATCACGTCGGCGGATACTGAGGCAGCCGTAAAGAACCTGTCCGGTGCTGCCCGCCGGGGGCTTGCCGTCGCTCTGCGAAGCCTGTTTCGGGCCTTGAAGCGAGAGCGGGTGATCTTCATCAATCCCGCCCGTGATCTGCCGGTCGGCGACCTCAAGGGCATCCCGAAGTCTGTTCCCTCCGACCTCCTGGCCAGCCTGCTCGCTCAGGCGACGACCCCGTTCGGGAAGTTCGTCATCGCGCTGGTCGCCGTCCACGCACTACCCGGAGCCGACATGCAGGCTCTACGCACGGAGGATCTCGATCTGTCCCGCGGCACCCTCGAAGTGCGCCGTGGTCTCCTGCGGCACACCCTCTACCTTGAGGAGTTCACCCACCAACTCGCCGCCGACTGGCTGACCTACCGCCACCGGCGGTGGCCCACCTCTACCAACCCTCACCTGCTGGTCAGCCAGAAGACGGCGGTCGATCCCGACCACCCGGCGGTGTATCCGGGCATGCTCCGCGGGGTCCTTTCGAAGGGGGTGACGCTGTCCGGCCTGCGCCAGGACCGGATCCTCAACGAGGCCCTGGAAACCGCCGACCCCCTCAAGCTGATGCGTCTTTTCGGAATCACCGAGCAGACCGCCATGCGCTATGTCAGCGCCGCACACCCAGAGCGGACGGCGAAGCTGCCACGGTGAGGCCGATGAGACTGGGGCAGGCAACCAGCTGCCGGGGTATTCGTGCGGGCGGTCAGCAGTTCGTGAAGGCGAGGTGCTGGAGACTCCACGATCAGTTCGCCCCCGACGCACAGCAACGCCAGCTACAGAGGCCATCGGAGGCGCCGCACCCGATGAGCGTGCTCACATGCCAAGGGCGCGGTGATCCGTAGGCAGCCGGTCGTGCCCCCGTTATCTTCTTCGCGGTCCTGCAAGAGGGCCGCTGGCCTCCGGGCCCGGCATGACTGTGTCCCCCTGTCGAAGGCATGACCTGGGGGGTGGTGTCACCGGGCCCGGCAGGTGCCGTCGGAGACGCTGATGAGAGGTCCGGCCACCACCCGGTCCGGCGCAATGCCGGACAGCTCGCGGGCGGCAGGTCTGCATAACGTGGATGCGCGCGTACGACACCACCGCCAAGGCCGGCACGTTCAACACCCCGGAAAGGGCGCGATGTTCGACACCGAAAACGTGGGCGTGTTCCTCGGCCTGGACGTCGGCAAGACCGCTCACCACGGCCATGGACTCACCCCGGCCGGGAAGAAGGTCCTCGCCAAGCAGCTGCCCAACAGCGAGCCGAAGCTGCGTGCCGTCTTCGATAAACTGACCGCGAAGTTCGGCACCGTCCTGGTGATCGTGGACCAGCCCGCCTCCATCGGAGTCCTCCCGCTCACCGTCGCCCGCGATGCGGGCTGCAAGGTCGCCTATCTGCCCGGCCTGGCGATGCGGCGGATCGCCGACCTGTATCCGGGCGAGGCCAAGACCGATGCGAAGGACGCTGCGGTCATCGCGGATGCTGCCCGGACCATGCCGCACACCCTGCGCTCCCTGGAGCTCACCGACGAGATCACCGCCGAACTCACGGTTCTCGTCGGCTTCGACCAGGACCTCGCGGCCGAGGCCACCCGCACCTCCAACCGTATACGCGGCCTGCTCACCCAGTTCCACCCGTCGCTGGAGCGCGTCCTGGGCCCCCGCCTCGACCACCAGGCCGTCACCTGGCTGCTGGAGCGCTACGGCTCCCCGGCCGCACTACGCAAAGCCGGCCGCCGCAGGCTCGTCGAGCTCATCCGGCCCAAGGCCCCGCGCATGGCCCAGCGGCTGGTCGACGATGTCTTCGAGGCGTTGGACGAGCAGACCGTCGTGGTCCCGGGGACCGGCACCCTCGACATCGTCGTGCCCTCCCTGGCCCGCTCTCTGGCCGCCGTCCACGAACAGCGCCGGGCCCTGGAAGCCCAGATCAACGCCCTGCTGGAGGCCCACCCTCTTTCCCCGGTCCTGACGTCGATGCCCGGCGTCGGCGTCAGGACCGCCGCCGTCCTGCTGGTCACCGTCGGCGACGGCACCAGCTTCCCGAGCGCCGCCCACCTGGCCTCCTACGCCGGCCTCGCCCCGACCACGAAGTCGTCGGGGACCTCGATCCACGGTGAACACGCGCCCCGAGGCGGCAACCGCCAGCTCAAACGCGCCATGCTCCTCTCCGCCTTCGCCTGCATGAACGCCGATCCCGCCTCCCGCACCTACTACGACAAGCAACGCGCCCGCGGCAAAACCCACACCCAGGCCCTCCTCCGCCTCGCCCGCCAACGCATCAGCGTCCTGTTCGCCATGCTCCGAGACGGCACCTTCTACGAATCCCGCACGCCCGCGGACGTCGAACTCGCCGCATAACCCCAGCAAGACCGCATCACCCCAAACCCGACAGGGGCGCCTTGACGAAGGACATAGAGGCACCCCCCCCCCGGGTGCGCAGAGCTCACACCGAATTGTTGGGCGCAACTGCCGACGCCGCACGGCGCGTTGGCTGGTCTGGCCTTCAGGGCGCGTGCGTGTGGTTGCGGGAGCTGATGCTGGTCATGGGCGGGGCCATGACCTTGACGGCAAAGACCACCGAGGCCCCCAGAGCCAGCACCAGATAGATGAGGGTGAGCTTGAAGTTCTCCCACAGCAGCATCGCCAGCTCGCCGGAGGCTGATTCCGGCGGGTCGGGCGGCACGGTGGGCACGCGGAGGATGCTCGGATCACGGCGGTCTACCTGCACTCCGATTCCAGCCCGGGTGCAAACCTCCCGCTCCCCGCGGTCCTGGCGGACTAGGGTCTTTCGTTTGGATCATCGGGCAGACCACAGGAAGATGCCCGCGATGTGGAGTCCGGCCAGGTAGATCGTGGCTGTCTTCTCGTAGCGGGTGGCGAGACCGCGCCACTGCTTCAGCCGGTTAATGCACCGCTCGACGGTGTTGCGTTGCTTGTACGCCTCCCGGTCGAAGGCCGGTGGCCTGCCGCCCTGGCTTCCCCGACGCAGCCGATGACCGCGCTGGTCCGCCGGAACAGGAATCACCGCACGGATGCCGCGCTTGCGCAGATGCTCGCGGATCGCCCGGGAGGAATACGCTTTGTCAGCTAGAACCACATCTGGCCTGGTCCGGGGCCGTCCACGGCGCCGGGGAACGCGCAGGCGGGCTATGACCTCCGCGAACGCCGGCGCGTCGCCAGCCTGTCCAGTGGTCAGAACGAACGCGAGAGGCCGACAGCGGCCGTCGGCGGCGAGGTGGATCTTTGTGGTCGGTCCGCCGCGGGACCGGCCGATGGCATGGTTGTCCGGCTCGCCGGCCGGAGCCCCTTTTTGCGGGCTCCGGCCGCGTGCTGGTGGGCCCGCACGATCGTGGAGTCCACCGAGACCGCCCAGTTGAGATCCTCATCCGCGTCGGCCTGGGCCACCAGCGCGGTAAAGACTCGTTCCCAGGTGCCATCGATGGCCCACATTCGCAACCGGTTATAGACGCCTCGCCAGTTGCCGTACCTCTCCGGCAAGTAGACCCACTGCGTTCCGGTCCGAAACTTGTGGGCGATCGCGTCGATCACCTCGCGGTGGTCGCGCCACCGGCCACCCCGCTTCGATGTCCGGTCCGGGAGCAACGGCTCGATCCTTGCCCACTGCGCGTCAGTCAACGGCACATCCGGACCAACGATCGGATGGGTTAAGCGAAACTGCCTGACCCACCGAACTATCACCGATGAGGCACCCCGGAGGAGGTGCCGCCCTATCAGTCGTCCGTCCCAGTTGACCGCAAGGACACGTGCCGGGCTGTGGGACGGTGTTCAGAGGGTTCGAGTCATGGACATCGCGCTCTGGGCCCAAAGGCACGGCTCCTCTACGCTGTGCCCCGTGGACTGGGGGACTCTCGCGGGCACTGCGCTCGGTGCTCTTCTCGGTGTCAGTACAACCCTTCTAGGCGAACGGTCACGATGGCATCGGGAGAATGCGTCCCGCGGGCGGGCCGCAAAGCAACAGCTATACAGCGAATACCTTGCAGCACTCTGGCTCACGAGGCACCGGCTACGAGATCTGCAGCGAAGCGCGGAGCTCACCAGGGCGGAGCGCCGCGAGCAGTCCGGGGAAATCCTCGGGGCCGCCAACGCCTTTCAACTCCTCTATCAGATGCGCATCATGGCGCCCGAACCTCTCGATGACGTAGCCGTTCACGCCTTCCGAACGCTTCTACGATTACGAGATCGCTTCGACGAGCCTGACGTGAGCACAGATCCGGAGTGGTCAGCGACCCAAACAGCACTCAGCGAGGCACTGGAGGCCCTTCGGCAAGCCATGCGCTCAGACCTCAACTCTCTATAGAAGCCGAACTTCACATCGCAAGCACCCTCCGCTGTTCCGGACGCTGATCCAAACGAAAGTCCCTAGTAGTGCTTCGTTAGGTCTTCTCGTTGGCGCTGATCAGGAGCATGTTGGATGTGTGGACGCGCATGAAGTAGACCGTTTGCGGGCGTCGTTGGGGTTGTTCGTGGGTGATGTGTTCGCCTCGGTGCCGCGCAAAGATCAGCGGGCCAAGGGCGAGTGTTATCTGCGGGGACTGATGCTGGACGGTCGGCGCAAGTCGATCCAGCCGATGGCCGAACGGCTGCCGGACGGCGATATACAGGCCCTGCAGCAGTTCGTCAGCCAGTCTCCGTGGGACTGGACGCCGGTGCGCCGGCGGATCGCCGAGAGACTGTGCCGGGTGATCCAACCGGAAGTGTGGGTGGTCGATGATGTCTCGTTTCCCAAATGCGGGCGGGCGTCGGTGGGGGTGGCCCGACAGTACTGCGGTGCGCTGGGCAAGCGGGCCAACTGCCAGGTTGCGGTGAGCGTGCACGCGGCCACCGATGCCGCGTCCTGCCCGCTGGAGTGGGACTTGTTCCTCCCCGAGGAATGGGCAGACGATCACCAGCGCAGGCGACGGGCCGGGGTGCCCGGCGATGTCGGGCACGTGTCCAAGGCCCGCCTGGCGCTGGGCCTGTTGGACCGGCTGGCCGAGTGGCTGGGGCCGGTGCCGGTCATCGTCGCTGATGCCGGCTATGGCCGCAGCGTCTCCTTCCGGCTCGCGCTGGAAGAACGCGGCTGGTCCTACGTCATGGCCCTGGACCCCAAAGAGATCGCACGGCCTGTCGATGCCGAGCCGTCGCAACCCGACTACGGCGGGCTTGGACCGCCCACGCTGCTTCGCTATCGCCAGGCGCCCCGGCCCCTGCACACCTTTGCCGACAACAGCACGCCGTTCCAGGACGTCGCTTGGCGGCAGGGCAGCAAGGGCGCGATGACCTCACGTTTCGCTGTGCTCCAGGTGCGGCCGTCGGGAAAGGAGGCCCGCCGCATGGCCCAGGAACAGGCCGGTGGACGTAATCGTTGGGACGGCGTGCTGCCGCTGCGGACCTTGCTGGTCGAACAGCCTGAACATGCCACTGGGCCGACCGGCTACTGGATGACGAACCTGCCACCTACCACCCCCATCGCCGATCTGGTGCGGTGGGCGAAGATGCGATGGCGCATCGAGCACGATTACCGCGAGCTCAAGCACGGTCTGGGCCTGGACCATTTCGAGGGCCGCACCTGGCGTGGCTGGCACCACCACGTCACCCTCGTCACCGCCGCCCAGGCATTCCTCACTCTGCGGCGCTACGACCCAAAAGCCCCCATGCCGGCCTGAGCCTCTACCAAGTCCTGGACACCCTCCAGGACATGCTGCGGTGCTGGACCGGCACCTGCACCACCTGCGGCCGATCCCTCACCACCAGCAGACCCAGAACCTAACGAAGCACTACTAGGTCGCGCAGACGCCCTGGGGAAAACAGGTGCTTCTCCCTGCCGAAGTAGTTGTTGTCGGCGAACTCGACCTCCACGGTGCGCCGGGTTCCGGAGGGACCAGTGAAGCGGAAAGTGAACAGCTCCCCGCTGGTCCGGTGCCTGCCCATGATGTGCGCGAACGTCTCGTGCCTCACCGTGGCGCTGATGGTGGTGCTCTGTTCCTTCAACGCCGCCAGCCGTCGGTTGAGTTCTGCGTCTCGATCTGAAACGCCCTGTGCCACGATGTCGAAGAGAGCAAGAAGGCTCAGCGCGAAGGCCGCGATGCCGAGGAGTAACGGCTGCGCCGGCTGTTCCCGCGCGTCATCGGCGGATTCGACGTCCTCAGGCAACGCCCAGTACGGCTCCGTGTCCACGGTCGTCTCCGCGTGGCGCGGCTGCGGGATCCCGGCGTGCAGCCGGCCGCCCAGCAGAGTGACGACGCGCTCCTGGGACCAGTAGTTGTTGTGGGAGGTGATGATCCGCCCCCACTGGCCGGTGCTCCGGTCCTCCTATGGCTGAGCCTGATGCGGCCGCCCACGTAGTCCCACGGCTGGTAGATGTTCAGCCAAGAGAACTCTCGTAACCGGCCCTGAACGCAAGCCTTCAGCGTCACCGCCGAGGGTGGGAACAGCACGTGCGGGAAGAAGCGGAAGAAGGCGCGGCGCAGCGGGGAGCCCATGGTGACCAGGGCGACTCTGTCGTCGCTGGTCCAGCGCCGTGAGTTGACCAGTGACTCCACCGCGATCACCGTGCCCAGAGCGTCGATCTTCGCGTCGAAGACGTTCTGGAGACGGGCGCGGTAGGCCGACTTGCCCAGGTACCGGAAAATGTCCAGATACACCCGCAGCGGCCCCTCTCGCCACACCCGGCCGACCGTCACCGCGGCGACGAGCGCGATACCGAGCAGTAGCCAGGCCATGACGAGCACCTGTGCGATGTCCCCTATCCCCGCCCACACCCAACCGTCAGCCCCGGCGAACCCGAAGGTCAACACACCCACGCCGACGAGGAGCGATAGACCCTCGGTCAGGATGATCGGCGTCATCCAGAACGGCCCGTGCAAAGGATCCGGCTCAGCGGCGAACGAATCGTTCATCTGCGCATGCGGGCGAGAGCCGTGCCCCGTTAGCGAAGGAACTCGGGTGGCACTCCAAGATGTATCGGATGCGGGAGACCACCCGGGAGGCCAGAGGCAAGATGCGGGGCGTTCGCGACGCCTGGGAGTCGATGCCGGACCGACCAGGGTGGGGCCGCTGGCGGTACACGCAGTTCCTCCCTCTGCCCATGGTCGAGCAGGGTGGCATCGCCCGGGTGACCCGGTCTACGGCGTGAAGAGTCAGGAATTGCAGGACTGACGCAGCGGCTGCCCGGCTCCTTACGGACGTGGGCTTCGCGGGGCCGAAGCCCACATCACCGTCTGGGCACTGCTGGAGCCTATGAGCAGCTCGTTCAGCACTCTCCGAGACATTACTCAGTCGTCTTCGTACTGGGCGAGGGCCAGGCCAAGACCGAAAAAGGTGGGGGCCCATTCACCCACGAAGATCCCCCAGCGGTCGGCACGGTCGACACCGGCTGATTCACCTTTGACGGAAGCGGCCCAGGACAGGACCGAGAGCCCGATGGAGGCGAGGGCCGCGGTGTAGGCGTGCTCGCTGCGCAACCCCGCCTCATGCAGTTTCTTGATCATGACGTGCTCCAGACGTGTACGCGGGTATCCCCCTCACGCCATGGTGGCCCTCTGCTGGTCAAAGAGCGCCGCAAACAGGGCTGAATGGGTGAACGCGTCCGCTGGAGGTCGGCGCCCCTCCGGTTCCGTGTGGCGAGTCCGTCAGGCGCTGGAAGTGTCGGTGGACTGGGCCGCGCGGGCTGCCTTGCCTGCCTCTGCCAGACAGGTACGCATCGTGTGGTGCAGGTCGTCGAGGAGCTGCTGGAACTGTTCGACCAGTTCCGTCGGATAGCGGTCGATGACGGCCTGAGCGCGGCAGGCGAGGGGGGTGAAGAACTGTTCGGCGAGCAGGCGCGCCTGTTCGCCGGCGCGCAGGGTGACTACGCGGCGGTCGGTGTGCTCGCGGGTGCGCAGGATGTGGCCGGTCTGCTCCATGCGGTTGAGCAGGGCGGAGGTGGCGTTGGGGGAGAGCTGAATGCGTTCGCTCAGGCGGGCGGGAGTGAGCAGGTCTTCGCGCAGTTCGCAGTTGGCGACCTCGATCAGCGCCGCGGCGTCGGTGGGGTGCAGGCCCAGCCACCTGGCGAACAGTCGCCGCATGTCTGCGTAGTCCGCGCCGTAGATCCGCAATCCCTCCAGCAGGCCGTGCTGCTGTCCCTGCCGGGCTGCCTCGCCAGGGGCGGGTAGCGCCTGGTCGTGCGTCTGCTCCATCATCACCTGTTCCGTTTCTCCGCCTGGCCGGACATGTGCGCCGACAGGGATGCCAGAGTACCTTCCATGACGGTTTGATTCCATGATGGAATCATTCTACCGTGGTTATGCGGGGTGACGGGTGGTCCGCCACCGCCTCGCGTGGCGGTCGGCTGTTGCAGCCCCCGCTGAACACTTCTTCTCTTTCCGTTCTGCCTGCGAAAGCTGGTCCCCTCATGTCCGTATCCACGCCCCCGGTGGCAGATCCCCGGCGCTGGAAGGCGCTGGTGTTCATCTGCCTGGCCCAGCTCATGGTCGTCCTGGACGGCACGATCATGAACATCGCGCTGCCCTCCGCCCAGCACGACCTCGGCTTCTCCGACAGCAGCCGGCAATGGGTGGTGACCGCTTACGCCCTCGCCTTCGGCGGTTTGCTGCTCTTCGGCGGCCGGATAGCCGACCTGTGGGGCCGCAAGCAGGCGTTCATCACCGGTGTCCTCGGCTTCGCCGCCGCCTCCGCCCTGGGCGGCGCCGCGGTGAGCACCTCCATGCTGATCGGCGCCCGCGCCCTGCAGGGCGTCTTCGCTGCCCTTCTCGCTCCCGCCGCCCTGTCATTGATCGCGACGATGTTCACCGAACCCAAGGAACGTGCCAAGGCGTTCGGCATTTACGGCGCGCTGGCCGGTGGCGGCGCCGCCCTGGGGCTGCTGCTGGGCGGGGTGCTCACCGAGTACCTGAACTGGCGCTGGACGCTGTACGTCAACATCGCCTTCGCCGCAATCGCCGCCGTCGGCGCGGTGCGCGTGGTGCGCGCCCCGCAACCCGGCCCGCACCGGCCGCGGCTGGATATTCCGGGTGTGCTGCTGGCCACGGGCGGTCTGGCCAGCATCGTCTACGGGCTCACCTGCGCCGAGAGCGACGGCTGGACCGGGGCTGTCACGCTGGCGCTGATCGGTGGCGGCGTGGTGCTGCTGGGCCTGTTCGTGGTGGTGGAGAGCCGGGTGAAGGCCCCGCTGCTGCCGCTGCGTGTGATCACCAACCGCAACAGGGGCGGCGCCTACCTGTCGCTGGCCATCGCCGTCATAGGCATGTTCGGCCTGCTGCTCTTCATGACCTTCTATCTGCAGAACGTGCGCGGCTACAGCCCCCTGCTGACCGGGGTCGCGTTCCTGCCGATGACCGCGGGCATGATGACCGGCTCCGTCGGCATCGGCGCCCGCCTGGCTCCCCGCCTGCCCGCCCGCGCCCTGATGGCACCCGGCTTCCTCACCGCCGCCGCCGGCCTGGCCGTGCTCGCCCAGATCACCCCCACCAGTTCCTATCCGGCGGTGGTGCTGCCGGGGATGTTCCTGATGGGCCTGGGCCTGGGCTGCGCGTTCATGCCCGCCATCAGCCTGGCCACCATCGGCGTCTCCCACCAGGAGGCGGGGGCGGCCTCCGCCATGGTCAACACCTCCCAGCAGATCGGCGGCGCAATCGGCACCGCCCTGCTCAACACCCTCGCCACCAGCGCTACCGCCGACTACGTCCGCACCCACCACCCGGCCAGCCCCTCCGCGGCGGCGCGCTTGAAGAACGAGGCACTGGTGCACGGCTTCTCCACCGCCATCGAGTGGGCCTGCGCCGCCCTGGTCCTGGCCGCCGCGACCGCGGCCGTCCTCATCGCCTACCGGCCCCAGAAAAACCCGGCCGCCCCGGACCATGCCGACCCCCGCCCCAGCCACCTCACCCTCGTCGACTGACCTGTCCCCACCGCCGCTTGCTGCCAGCACGGCATGGCCTTTACCGAACACCGCAACAGAAAGCGAACCCCATGGCTTCCACCGCCGCCAACCTCTTCAGCGACAGCCCCGTTCCCGCCCCGGCCCGGCGGGAGGTGTCGATGCTCTACCAGCGCGACGTTCCCCTCCCGCTGCGGGACGGCACCGTACTGCGCGGCAACCTCTACCGCCCCGTCGGCGATGAGCCGGTGCCGGTGCTGATGACCTTCGGCCCCTACGGCAAGGACATCCCCCTGGCCCTGCGCCACCCGGAGAACTATCGCGCCCTGGCCGGCGCGGGCGGCGGGGTCTTCCTCAACTGGGAGACTCCCGACCCCGAATACTGGGTGCCCCGCGGATACGCGGTCCTGCGCGTCGACTCGCGCGGCACCGGCGCCTCCCCCGGCACCTTGGACCCCGTCTCGGCGCAGCAGGCCCGCGACTTCTACGACGCCATCGAATGGGCCGGCACCCAGCCCTGGTGCACCGGCAAGGTCGGCCTGCTCGGCATCTCCTACTACGCCATGTCCCAGTGGGCGGTCGCCGCCCTGCGACCCCCGCACCTGACGGCGATGATGCCCTGGGAAGGCGCCAGCGACCTCTACCGCGACTTCGCCCGCCACGGCGGCATCCTCAACACCGACTTCGTCCGCATGTGGGCCGCCGGCAACGCCCGCACCCAGCACCGCGGCACCCACGGCCAGCCGCTGGACGAGGACGCTCTGGCCCAGCGGCGCGTGGACACCTACCACAAGGCCAAGAGCCACCCCCTGGACGACGACGCCTACACCCAGTGGCTGCCGGACCTCTCCGCCATCGAGGTGCCGTTCGTCTCCGTCGGCAACTGGGGCAACCTGCTGCTGCACCTGCGCGGCAACACCGAGGCGTACACCCGTGCCTCCTCCACCGACAAGTGGCTGCGCATCATCACCGGCGACCACGTCCTGCCGTTCTACTCACCCGAAGCCCTGGTCCTGCAGGAAGCCTTCTTCGGCCACTACCTCAAGGGCGACGACACCGGCTGGCAGCACCAGCCCCCGGTACGCGTCGCGGTCCGCCACCCCGACCACGTCCGCTGGCACGACGACACCACCTGGCCACTGACCGGCACCCAGTGGACCGACTTCCACCTCGACGCCGCCACCCAGACCCTGTCCCACACGGCGCCCGCCACCGAGGCCACCACCCCTCTTGAGGCGCCGGGCGGCACGGTCACGTTCACCCTGCATCACACGCTGCCCGCCACCCAGATCACCGGCCCCGTCGCCCTGCGCCTGTGGGCCTCGGCGACCAGCTGCGACATGGATCTGTTCGTCACCCTGCGCCACCTGCGCGCCGACGGCACCGAACACCACGGCATCAACCCCACCGGCAAACCCGCCCCCATCGCCCAGGGCTGGCTGCGCGCATCCCACCGCTCCACCGACCCCACCCGCAGCCTGCCGTACCGGCCCTGGCACACCCACGACCGCGAACTCCTGCTCACTCCCGACGACATCGCGCCCCTGGACATCGAGATCTGGCCCACCAGCCTCGTCCTGGAGCCCGGCGACCGCCTGCTGCTCGAAGTCAGCTCCAGCGACAACGAACGCGCCCACTTCCGCGCCGACACCGACCCCGACGACCGGCCCGCCCACCGCTTCGACGGCACCTACACCCTGCACACCGGCGGCCCCCACCACGCCAGCTACCTGCGCCTGCCGATCATCCCCAATCCCACCGTCTAAAACTCCGGCCGTGCGGGGGGCGGGCGCGCGGGCCGCCCCCCCCCGCACACCCACCCACACCCACACCCC
>NZ_JBSFTT010000026.1:0-132345 GCF_053591415.1 Streptomyces sp. NPDC003032
GCAGCGGGGATTTGAAGAAGGGCGGCAGCCACAGGCAGTCGACGCCCAGCCATTGCAGGTAGTCGAGTTTGGCGGTGATGCCTTTCAGATCACCGATGCCGTCGCCGTTGCTGTCCTGGAAGGAACGGACGAGGACTTCGTAGAACACGGCGCGTTTGAACCAGTCGGGATGCCGGTCCTTGGCGGGAGTGTCCTCGAAGGTGTCCTGCACGGGCTCATTGACGATCATGGTGTGGGTGACCCTCCGATCGACGGTGAGGACGGTCGCAGGACGCGGAAGATGTGCGCGGGCGCGTGGCCCGGCTCCAGGCGCACATAGTTGGCCCTGCCCCAGTGGTAGGTCTCGCCGGTGAGCTCGTCGCGCACCGGCACGGACTCGTGCCGGTCGAGGCCGAGCTGCGGCATGTCCAACGAGACCGTTGCCTCCTGGGTGTGGTGGGGGTCGAGGTTGGCCACCACCAGAACCGTGTTCGAACCGTGCGCGCCCGCGGCGGACTTCGAGTAGGCGATCACCGCGTCTTTGTCCGTGGGGTGGAAGTGCAGGTCCCGCAGTTGCTGGAGGGCGGGGTTGGCCCGCCGGACACGGTTCAGCTCGGTGATGAGCGGAGCGATCGTGTCGCCGCCGCGGGCCGCGGATTCCCAGTCGCGCGGCCGTAGTTGGTACTTCTCCGAGTCCAGGTACTCCTCGCTGCCCGGCCGCACGGGGGTGTTCTCGCACAGCTCGAACCCGCTGTAGACGCCCCAGCTCGGCGAGAGGGTGGCGGCAAGCACCGCGCGCACCTCGAAGGCCGGGCGCCCGCCCTCCTGGAGGTAGGCGTGCAGGATGTCCGGGGTGTTCACGAAGAAGTTCGGACGCAGGAAGTGCGCGGTCTCGCCCGTCAACTCGCGGAGGTAGTCGGTGAGTTCCTCCTTGGTGTTGCGCCAGGTGAAGTACGTGTACGACTGCTGGAATCCGATGGCCGCGAGGGTGTGCAGCATCGCGGGGCGGGTGAAGGCCTCGGCGAGGAAGAGCACGTCAGGGTCGGTGCCGTTGACCCGGGCGATCACCTCCTCCCAGAACACGACGGGCTTGGTGTGGGGGTTGTCGACGCGGAAGATCCGCACCCCGTGCCCCATCCAGAACCGCAGCAGCCGCACCGTCTCGGTGATCAGCCCCGGCATGTCCCGGTCGAAGGCGAGGGGGTAGATGTCCTGGTACTTCTTCGGCGGGTTCTCCGCGTACGCGATGGAGCCGTCCGCCCGGTGCCGGAACCACTCCGGGTGCTTGTCCACCCACGGGTGGTCGGGCGAACACTGCAACGCGAAGTCCAGCGCCACCTCCAGACCCAGCTCGCCCGCGCGCCGCACGAACGCGTCGAAGTCGTCGAGGGTCCCCAGGTCCGGATGGACGGCGTCATGGCCGCCCTCCGGCGAACCGATCGCCCACGGCACGCCCACGTCGTACGGGCCGGGGGAGAGGGAGTTGTTCGGGCCCTTGCGGAACGTGGTGCCGATCGGGTGGATCGGCGGCAGATAGACCACGTCGAAACCCATGTCGGCGACCGCGGGCAGCCGCTCGGCCGCTGTGCGGAACGACCCCGGCACCGGCGCGGCCCCCTCACGGACGACGGCACCCTCCGAACGCGGGAAGAACTCGTACCAGGACCCGAAAAGCGCCCGCCGCCGCTCCACGACGAGCGGGAACTCCGGTGACGACGTGATGAGTTCGCGCAGGGGGTGCCGGGTGAGCACTGACTCCACCTCGGGGGTGAGGGCCGCCGCGAGCCGGGCCGCCGGTGGGCGGCCCGTGTCGCGCAGCGCCTGGGCCGCGCCGAGCACGGCGGCCCGCTGGGCCCCGGGGACCTCGGCGGCGGCCCGTTCGTGGAGGCGGGCGCCCTCCTCCAGGACCAGGTCCGTGTCGAGGCCGGCCGGTATCTTGATCCGCGCGTGGTGCCGCCAGGTGGAGACCGGGTCGCCCCACGCCTCCACGGCGTACGTCCAGCGTCCCTCGGCGTCCGGTGTGACGTCCGCGCCCCACCGGTCGGTGCCGGGCGCCAGCTCCCGCATCGGGGTCCAGGGCCCCGGGCGGCCCTCGGGATCACGCAGGACGACGTTGGCGGCGACCGCTTCATGGCCTTCGCGGAAGACCGTGGCGGTCACCTGGAACGTCTCGCCCGGCACCGCCTTCGCCGGTTTTCGGCCGCAGTGGACGGCCGGCCGGACGTCCAGAACGGGGATGGTCGGTTGCGGGGTCGAGCCAAGTGGCATGTCTGACCGCTCCTGTCCGCGTGCACGGATACGGGGGTGTGGAGAGGTTCCGTGGTGCGTGCCGACCGCGGCGGGCCGGAGTGCGTACCGCAGGAGCCTTCCCACCCGCTCCGGGTGGGCAATCCGGCGCTTTGTTAACTACTAGTGCGTAACGGCACATGCAAGACCGGCCCCGCCGCGGAGGGCGTGGCCGGTCCGAAAATGCACTGTTTGGTACGGGCCAGGCGCATATGCCCTGCGGGCCCGGGAGGCGCGGGGGCCGCGGGCCGCCGCGTCGAGCCGGGAGGGGCGGAGCCGCCGGTGCTCGGGTGTGGGGCCCCGGCCGGGGCGGTGGGCGCGGTGCCGTGATGGCCGAAAGCGGCCGGGGTGGCCGCGGCCTCCCCCGGTGGCCGGGCGCGTCAGGGCGCGTAGCCCGAGAGGATCCTGCCGTCGTCGGTGGCGGCGAAGAGGGCGCCGCCCGCGTACAGGGCGGCGCCGAGCGGCCGGCGGTCGTCGTACTCCGTCCCGCCGTCGGGGAGGGGGATGTTCTTCCTGCGGTACGAGTCCAGGTCGTCGGCCGTGGAGCGGCCCCACATCTCGTACAGGCCCACGGCGAGGACCCTTCTGCCCGCCAGGGCCACCGTCGCGGTGTCCTGCGGGGCGCCGTACCGCCACAGTCGTCTGCCCGTACGCCAGTCGTAGGCCGACATGTAGTGCGTGACGGGGTCGCCGAGGTCGGCGTTGCGGGTCGTCACGACCAGGACGCCCGCCTCGCCCACGACCGGCGGGAGCGCGGGTTCCAGGCCGGGGGCCAGGGTGCGGCGCGTGGCCAGCGTACGAGGGTCGAGCTGGCGGATCCCGGGGGCGTCCTCGCCCCAGCACAGGAGGGACGCGCGGTACGCGAGAAGGCCGGAACAGGGCTGCTGCGGGGCGCTACGGACGACTTTGCCGTCCTCGGCGGAGAGGGTCAGGACACCCTTGCCCTCGATCGCCGCGTACAGCCGGTCGCCCTTGACCAGAAGCGCGTGCTGCACCTTGGCGGGCAGGCGCGGCGACTTCCACAGCTCCCGGCCGTCGCTCGCCCGACGGGCGCGGACATGTGCCTTCCCTACGCCCGTCGCCTCGTCCGAGAAGCCGAACTCCGCAGTGTAGACGACCCCGTGGGCGTAGGTGAGCGCCATGACCGCCGCGTCGGTGGGCATCGGCTCGCGCCAGCGTTCGGTGCCCGAGGAGAGGTCCACCGCGATCACGCCCCGCTCGCTGGGGACGTACACCCGCTCGCCGTCGCTCTCGGGCGGCAGCGTCTGGACGCCCTGCAGATCGCCGCCGCTCACCGGGAAGCCGCGCGATGTCCAGCGGTGGCCGCCGGTCGCCGCGTCCAGGGCCGTCGCGGCGCCCTTGCCGTCCCGGCACACCAGCGTCGACGCCACCAGGACACAGCCGTTGCCCTGGTCGTCCAGGCTCTTCGGGCGCGCCACCGACCAGGGCTTCCAGCCCTTGGGGCGGGCGGACGCGCGGGTCGTCGCGGCGCCGAAGTCGCCGGTGCGGCCGGGGTTTCCGTACTCGGTGACGATGCGGGGCGCGTTCGCCGTGCCCGTGCCCTTGCCTGTGCCCTTGTCGTCCGGGCTGCGGCCCGCCTCGGCGCCGCCGCTGCTTCCGCCGCCCCCGTTACCCCCGTCGTTCCCGTCGTTCCCGGGGAGCAGCACCGCCGCCAGGGTCACCGCGACGGCAGCCGATGCCGCCGCGAGGATCCAGGGCCGGCGGCGGCGGGCGGCCGAGGGGTGCGGGGCAGGACCGTCCGTGCCCGTCCCCGCGCCCGTCACCGTGTCCGCCGCCGCGAACGACTCCCGCGTCAGCGCCTGTTCGCAGCGCGCCACCGCCTCCCGGTGCTCGGCGAAGAGGGAGAGCACCGTGCCCGGCCACGGCACGGCGGTCCCCGCGGCATCCGCGGCATCCGCCAGCCGGTCGGCGAGCCCCGCCGCGGTGGGCCGGTCGCCGGGCGCCTGGCGAAGGCAGTCGGTGACGACCTCACGTACGCCCTCGGGCACGGCGGAGACATCCGCGTCGCCCTGCGCGATGCGGAAGATCACCGAGGCCAGTTCCTGGTCGTCGAACGGGCCGCGCCCCGTCGCCGCGAAGCACAGCACCGCGCCCAGCGTGAACACGTCGGAGGCGGGCACCACCGCGTGGCTGCCCTCGATCTGCTCGGGCGCCATGAAACCGGGCGTGCCCACGACCATCCCCGCGGTCGTCAGCGCCGTCGCGTCGAAGGCCTGCGCGATGCCGAAGTCGATGAGGGTCGGGCCCTCGGGGGTGAGGAGGACGTTGCCCGGCTTCAGGTCGCGGTGCAGGACCTCGGCGGCGTGCACCGCGGCGAGCGCGCGGGCCAGACCGGCGCCGAGCGCGCGCACCGCGTCGGCCGGCAGCGGCCCGCACCGGCGCACCGTCTCCGCGAGCGAGGGCCCCGCGACGTACTCCGTCGCCAGCCACGGGATCTCGGCGTCCGCGTCCCCGTCGAGCAGTTCGGCCGTGCCCGGCCCGGACACCGCGCGCGCCGCCGCGATCTCCCGGCGGAAACGCGTCCGGAACTCCCGGTCGATTTCGAGGTCGGGCCGCACCGTCTTGACCGCGACGAGCGGCGCGCCGGGCCGTGGCTCGCGGGCGAGGTGGACCTCGCCCATGCCGCCCGCGCCGATGAGGGCGATCAGCCGGTACGGGCCGACGTGGCGCGGCGGCCCGGACAGGGGGTCGAGCACGGCTCCTCCAAGGGGCGACGTACGTAGGGAGGTTGCTGCGGGGCGCGGGGCGCGGGGCTCAGGAGGGCAGCTCGACCGAGACGACCGTGCCCTGGTCGTAGACGATCGTGGCGACGTTGCCCAGCGGCAGGACCGTCGGCGGCTTCGGCTGGTCCGCGACGACCGTGCCGGTGTCCTCGGGCGGCTTCGGGTCGCGGTTGCCCGGGGCGCCGGGGACCTCGACCGTGCGTACCTCGCCGGACGCGGTCAACGGCACCGTGCGCAGGGTGGTGTTGTCGGCGGTCAGGGCGCGGTCGCCGATGATCAGCGCTCCGGAGGAGACCGGGCGCTTGATGAGGTGGTCGACGACGGTGAGCGGTTCCTCGCGGATGATCCGGCCGTTCCTCGCGTCGGCGACGAGCAGCTTGCCGCCCGTCGTGTCGTACGCGAGGGCGGCGCGGGGAGCGACCGCGCTCACCACGATGTCCAGACCAGGGTGGCCGTCTGCGCCGATCGGCGGGGCCTTGAAACCGAACTTCCCCTTGGCGGCGAGCGTGCGGGGGTCCAGCTTGGTCACGCGGGTCTGGGGATCGGCGGTCGGGTCGTCGAAGTCACCGCTGTCGCCGATGACCTGGGAGCACAGGAGCCGGTCCGACGCCGTGTCCGCCATGAGGGTGCGGCACTGGCCGTCGTCGTAGACGCCGCCCACGCGGTCGCCCTTCTTCTCGTCGATCGCGATGACGCCGTCCTTGGAATCCGCGTAGACGACGCCGTCGTACGCCAGCTCCGCCGTGTAGTTGCCCTGCTCGGCCTTGGCCAGGGACCCGGTGGCGAGGTCGTACGTCCATACGGCGGCACCGCCGCGCTCGCGCGGGAACGCCTGGACCGTGGCGCCCGTCGGGCCGTCCGCGCTGTCCGGTGTGCCCTCCGAGGAGACGATCAGATGGCCGTCGGTGAGCAGGGCCGATGTGACCTTCTTGCCGACGGGCGCACCGGCGGTCCACCGCACGTCGCCGGTCCGCGAGTCGCGGACCTGGACACGCCCCTTGTACGTGATGACGGTCGTCCCGCCGCGCACCACGGGCCTCTGGCCGTCGCCCGGCATGAAGAACGCCCCGGTCGGGCCGATGTACGCCTCGGCGTTCCTGTCCCGGTCCTGCGCCGAGCGGCCGTCCGACGTCCACAGCCGGTGCCCGTCCGCGGCGTCCCGCGCCTCGTACGTGCCGTTGGTCAGCAGACAGACGAGAGCTCCGGTGTCGGCCGCGCAACTCATCGGCGCGTGCCCGAACTCGGCCCGCCACGGCTTCCAGCCCTTGGGGCGCTGCTCCTCGTACTGCGGGACCTGGCCGCTGCGGTCGGCGGTGCCGGACGTGTCGACGCCCGCGCGGGCGATGAGCCGGTCGGAGGACAGGGAGGGCTTGTCGGCGCCCGGACTCCGGGCGCCGGGCGCCTCGCCCCCACTGGTGGAGCCACTCCCCGCGCCGCCTTCCCCGGAGCCCGGGTCACCCCCGCGCAGGGCGAGCAGCGCACCGACAGCGGCGCCCGCGACGGCCACGGCGAGAACGGTGACGATGGCACCGCGTCGCCCGACGCCACGCCGGGACGGCGGTGCGGGCGGTGCGGGCGGCGCGGAACTCATGGTGGGCAGCCCGTGCAGCTCCGGGCCGCCGGGCGCGGCCGGGGTCTGGGTGGGGGTCTGCGTCGGCGGGTGCGCGGGGCCGGCCGGTGGCGCGGGCAGGGGCAGCAGGGGCTGCCCCGAGGCACACAGCTGCTCGGCGTCACGCCGCACGCCGGCGATGTCGACGAGCACGGCACCGGGCCACGGCGCCGCCCCTTCGGGCCTGCTGCCGGATTCCCCACCGTCCGTGCTCCCCAGCGCAGCCAACCGTGACGCCACCTCCGCCGGCTCCGGCCGCTGGGCCGGGTCCTGTGCCAGACAGGAGGCGATGAGGCCGCGCAACCGCTCCGGCACGGAGGACAGCTCCGCCTCGGCGCGGGACACGCGGTACAGGACCGCCGCCACCGGGCCGCCCCCGAACGGGTCACTGCCGGACGCCGCGTAGGCCAGGAGCGAGCCGAGGCAGAACACGTCGGAGGCGGCCACCACGTGGCGGCCGCCCGCCACGTGTTCGGGGGACATGAAGCCGGGCGTGCCCACGAGCAGACCCGTCGACGTCATGGTGGTCGCGCCGAGCGCCCGCGCCACGCCGAAGTCGATGAGCTTGGGCCCCGCCGCGCCGAGCAGGACGTTCGCGGGCTTCAGGTCACGGTGCAGGGCGCCCGCCGCGTGCACGGCCGCCAGCGCGCGGGCCACCCCGGCGCCGAGCGCGGCGACGGAAGCGACGGGCTGCGCGCCGTGCCGCCGTACGGCCTCGGCCAGGTTCGGCCCGGCGACGTACTCCGTGGCGAGCCACGGCTGTTGTGCGTCGGCGTCACCCGCGACGAGGCGTGCGACGTAGGGGCTGTCGACGGACGTCGCCACCGCTATCTCGCGCCGGAAGCGGGCCCGGAAGGCGGCGTCGCCCGCGATGTCCTTGCGGATCGCCTTCACGGCGACGAGCGCGTCCGTTTCGTACGGCCCCGGCGTGGCCAGGAAGACCTCACCCATGCCGCCCGAACCGAGCCGGGCCAGCGTCTCGTACGGCCCCACCCGCAGCGGCGAAGAGTCCCGCAACCGGCCGATCATGCGCTCCGCCCCCCGTGTTTCTGTTGTAAATTCCTGTGCCGCGGCAGCAGTTCACAGAGCACAGAGATTACAGCGGGTGCGGGCCCATGGTCAGAGGGTTGCCGCTCTTGCGGACCTCGCGGACTCTTGCGGATACGGCCGAATGTGCTGTCCGCTCCTCCCACGCCCGAGCCCCCCGTCGTCACCACCACCCACGGCCCCGTCCGCGGCGAGCACCGCGCCACCGGCGGCGTCCGCTTCCTCGGCATCCCCTACGCCGCCCCGCCCGTCGGTGCCCTCCGCTTCGCGCCGCCCGTGGAGCCGATGTCATGGGCCGAACCGCTGGACGCGGTCGCGTACGGGCCGACCGCACAGCGCCGTGGCCTCGGCGCGGGTGCCACGATTCCCGAGCCGTCGATCCCCGGCGACGGCAGCATCCTCAATCTGAACGTCTTCACGCCCGCCCCGGAGCCCGCCCCGTTCCCCGCTCCGGATGCCACCGCGGCGCTCCCCGTCCTCGTGTGGATCCACGGCGGCTCCTACGTCGCGGGTTCCCCCGCGAGCCCCTGGTACGACGGGGCCGCGTTCAGCCGCGACGGCGTCGTCCTCGTCTCGATCGGCTACCGGCTCGGCATCGAGGGCTTCCTGCACCTGGCCGACGCCCCGGACAACCGCGGCGTACGCGACTGGATCGCCGCCCTGGAGTGGGTGCGCGACAACATCGCCGCGTTCGGCGGCGACCCCGCGAAGGTCACCGTCGCCGGGCAGTCGGCGGGCGGCGGCGCCGTCCAGACGCTGCTGGCGACCCCCACCGCGCGCGGCCTGTTCCGCGCGGCGATCGCCATGTCCGCCTCGCTGATGGAGCCGCAGGAGCGCTGGGCGGGCCTTGCCGTGTCCGAGCTGTTCACGCGGCGCACCGGCGTGCCCGCCACCGCCGCGGCGCTGCGCGCTCTCCCCGACGAGCGGCTCCTGGAGCTCCAGGACGCGGTGAACGCGCCGGGCCCCGACCGCGTGGAACTCCCCGGCCTGCTGCTCGCCCCTTTCGCCGACGGCGAGCTGGTCCCGCGTCCGGTGCTGACCGAGCTGACCGAAGGCGAGCCGGGCGCGGACGTGCCGCTGCTGCTCGGCTTCACGCGGCACGAGTTCCACGCGTACGGCGGTCAGGAGCTGACCGACATCGTCTTCCGCACGCCGAACCTCAAGGTCGCCGAGGCGCGTGCCGCGCGCCGACGCCCGACCTGGCTGTACGAATTCGGGTGGACCTCGCCCGCGCCGGGCAGCGGCCAAGGGTTCGCCTTCCACTGCCTGGACCTGCCCTTCGCGTTCGACCTGCTCGACGCCGAGGGGGTCACCGCGGCCGCCGGACAGAGCCCGCCGCAGCGTCTGGCCGACGCGATGCACGCCGCCCTGGTCGCCTTCGTCCGCGATCTCGACCCGGGCGGGGCATGGCCGCGCTATACGCTGGCCCGCCGCGCCACCCGGCTCTGGGAGGACGGGCCGCGCCTGGTGGACGACCCGTTGCGGGCGGAGCGGGAGAGCTGGTTCCGCTGATGAGGGCCGCTCGGCGCCCCGCCACGGGGCGCCGGACCGCGGGACGTGCGCCCTGTGCGCCGTGGTGGCGGAAGGCGGGCCGCCGCTACCTTCGTGTCGCGTAGGTCGATATGTGCCGCATCCCCGTGAATCCCCGCGAATCCCCGCGAAGGTGGAGACCGTGAAGGCAATCCGTCGTTTCACCGTACGTCCCGTCCTTCCCGACCCCCTCGGTCAGCTCGCCGAGCTGGCCCGCAACCTGCGCTGGTCCTGGCATCCGCGCACCCGTGAACTCTTCCGGTCCGTCGACCCCGGCCTGTGGGAGGCGTCCGGCTGCGACCCGGTGCGGCTGCTCGGCGGCGTGCCGTCCGCACGCCTCGCCGAGCTGGCCCGTGACGAGGACTTCCTGCGGCGCCTCGGCGAGGCCGCCGACGAGCTGCGCGAGTACGTCACCGGAGAGCGCTGGTACCAGGAGCAGGCAGGGGGGCACGGGCAGCCGCCGCGCGCCGTCGCGTACTTCTCGCCGGAGTTCGGCATCACCGCCGCCCTGCCGCAGTACTCCGGCGGCCTCGGCATCCTTGCCGGGGACCATCTGAAGGCCGCCAGCGACCTCGGCGTGCCGCTCATCGGCGTCGGGCTGCTCTACCGGCACGGCTACTTCCGCCAGTCGCTGTCCCGCGACGCCTGGCAGCAGGAGCACTATCCGGTCCTGGACCCGAACGAACTCCCCGTCGCCCTGCTCCGCGAGCCCGACGGCACGCCCGCCCGGGTGGCGCTCGCCCTGCCCGGCGGGCGCTCGCTGCGCGCCCACGTGTGGCAGGCGCAGGTCGGCCGCGTACCGCTGCTCCTGCTCGACTCCGACGTCGAGGAGAACGACCCCGGCGAGCGCGACGTCACCGACCGCCTCTACGGCGGCGGCAGCGAGCACCGGCTGCTCCAGGAGATGCTCCTCGGCATCGGCGGCGTCCGCGCCGTACGCACGTACTGCCGACTGACCGGCCACCCCGAACCGGAGGTCTTCCACACCAACGAGGGCCATGCCGGGTTCCAGGGACTCGAACGCATTCACGAACTGGCCTTCCAGGGCGTGGAGTACGACGCCGCCCTCGAAGCGGTCCGCGCCGGGACCGTCTTCACCACCCACACCCCCGTCCCCGCCGGCATCGACCGCTTCGACCGCGAACTGGTCGCCCACCACTTCGGGCCCGCCGCCGAACTGCCCCGCATCGACGTCGGCGACATCCTGCGGCTCGGCATGGAGACGTACCCGGGAGGCGAGCCCAACCTCTTCAACATGGCGGTGATGGGCCTGCGCCTCGGCAGCCGCGCCAACGGCGTCTCCACGCTGCACGGCGCGGTGAGCCGCGAGATGTTCGCGGGCCTGTGGCCGGGCTTCGACCCCGAAGAGGTCCCGATCACCTCGGTCACCAACGGCGTGCACGCCCCCACCTGGGTCGCCCCCGAGGTCCTCGCGCTCGGCGCCCGCCAGATCGGCGAGCGGCGCACCGAACACGCCCTGTCGGTGGGCGGCTCCGACCGGTGGGACGCGGTGGCCGACATCCAGGACGCCGACATCTGGGAGCTGCGCCGCACCCTGCGCGGCCAGCTGGTCGACGAGGTCAGGCGGCGCCTGCACGCCTCCTGGCGCCAGCGCGGCGCCGCCACCGCCGAGCTGGGCTGGATCGACGAGGTCCTCGACCCGGACGTCCTCACCGTCGGCTTCGCGCGCCGCGTCCCCTCGTACAAGAGGCTTACGCTCATGCTGCGCGACCGGGACCGGCTCATGGAGCTGCTCACCCACCCGGAGCGGCCCCTCCAGATCGTCGTCGCGGGCAAGGCCCACCCGGCGGACGACGGCGGCAAGCGGCTCATCCAGGAACTGGTGCGCTTCACCGACGACCCACGGGTGCGCCACCGCGTCGTGTTCCTGCCGGACTACGGCATGGCGATGGCGCAGAAGCTCTACCCGGGGTGCGACGTCTGGCTGAACAATCCGCTCAGGCCCTTGGAGGCGTGCGGCACGAGCGGCATGAAGGCGGCCCTCAACGGCTGCCTCAACCTCTCCGTCCTGGACGGCTGGTGGGACGAGTGGTTCGAGCCCGACTTCGGCTGGGCCATCCCCACGGCGGACGGCGCCGCCACCGACGACGACCGCCGCGACGACCTGGAGGCCGCCGCCCTCTACGACCTCCTGGAGCGCCGTATCGCCCCCCGCTTCTACGAGCGGGGCCCCGGCGGCCTGCCCGACCGGTGGATCGAGATGGTCCGCAGGACCCTGACCCGGCTCGGCCCGAAGGTCCTCGCGGGCCGCATGGTCCGCGAGTACGTCGAGGAGCTGTACGTCCCCGCCGCCCACGCCCATCGCGCGCTCGACGTCACGGCCGCCGTCGAACTGGCCGCCTGGAAGGCCCGCGTCCGCGCCGCCTGGCCGCGTGTCGCCGTCGACCACGTGGAGGCGTCGGCGACCGGCGCCACCGCCGAACTGGGCGCCACGCTGTCCCTGCGCGTGCGGGTGTATCTGGGGGAGCTGACCCCGGACGACGTGGAGGTGCAGGCCGTCGCGGGGCGGGTGGATCCGGAGGATCACCTCGCCGATGCCTCTCCGGTGCCGCTGAAGCCGGTCAGCGGGCCCGATCAGGAGGGGCGCCGGGTGTACGAGGGGCCGCTCGCCCTGGACCGGACGGGGCCGTTCGGCTACACGGTACGGATTCTGCCCTCGCACCGGCTGCTGAGCGGCGGGGCCGAGCTGGGGCTGGTGGCCGGCCCCTCGGAGGCCACGGGGGAAGAGGCGGGGGTGCTGATGCGGTGACCCGTTCGCGGGCCGCCTGTGGCTGAGCGCGCGGCTCCCCGCGCCCCTTGCGGGGCACGGGGAGCCGCCCGTGTGCTACTTGACGTTGACGCCGGCCCAGGCCGCCGCCACGCGCTTGTACTCGGTGGAGTTCGCGCCGTAAAGGTCCTTCGCGGCGCGCAGCGTGCCCTTACGGGCCGCCTTGTAGTTGGTGGTCGACGTGAAGTACCTCGTCAGGGCCCTGAACCAGATCTTCTCGGCCTTGCCGCGCCCGATGCCGAGGACCTTGGAGCCGTCGGCGGTCGGCGAGTTGTACTGGACGCCGTTGATCCGCTTCTTGCCGCTGCCCTCGGACAGCAGGTAGAAGAAGTGGTTGGCGATGCCCGAGGAGTAGTGGACGTCGACGTTCCCGGCGCCGGCGCGCCACTTGTCCAGGGAGGCGCCGTCCTTGCTCGGCTTGTCCATGTAGCGCAGCGGGGAGCCGTCGCCGTTGATGTCGATCTTCTCGCCGATGAGGTAGTCGCCGACGTCCTTGGAGTTCTTCGCCCTGAACTCCACGGCGGCGGCGAAGATGTCCGAGGTGGCCTCGTTGAGGCCGCCGGACTCGCCGCTGTACTCCATGTTGCCGGTCGCCGAGGTGACGCCGTGCGTCATCTCGTGGGCCGCGACGTCGATCGAGGTGAGGGGCTTCTTGTTGCCCTCGCCGTCGCCGTACGTCATGCAGAAGCAGCTGTCGTCCCAGAAGGCGTTGACGAAGTTGTTGCCGAAGTGGACCCGCGAGGTCGCGCCCTTGCCGTCGCCGTTGATGCCCTTGCGGCCGTGCACCGACTTGTAGTAGTCCCAGGTGAGCTGGGCGCCGTAGGCGGCGTCGACGGCGGCGGTCTGCGCGTTTGAGGGCTTGCCGTTGCCCCAGACGTCGTTGGCGTCCTTGAAGAGCTTGCCCGAACCGCTCTCCGCGTGCTTCATGTCGAAGGTGCGGTGGCCGCCGCGGGCCTTGTCGGTCAGCTCGTAGCCGCTCGTGCCCTTCTTCGAGCCGACCTTGACCTTGCCGCTGTACTGGCTGTTGCCGGTGCCGTTCTCGATGTCCTGGTACTGGTACAGCTTCTTGCCGGTCGCGGCGTCCGTGATGACGTGCAGCCTGCTGGGCGTGCCGTCCTTCTGCACACCGGTGACGACCGTCTCGTAGGCGAGGACGGGCTTGCCGGAGGCGGCCCAGATGACCTTGCGCGGGGCCCGCGCGTCGGCCTGCGCGGTCTTCGCCTTCGCGGCGGTCGACTCGGCGGACTTCGCGACGGAGGACTTGGCGAGCTTCGCGTCGGTGGAGGGGACCTTCACGGACGCCTCGGTCGCCTTGGTGACGCCCTTCACCTCACCGCTCTTCGCGGTGTGCACGACGAGGTCGCCGCCGAGGACGGGCAGGCCGTCGTAGGTGCGCTCGTAGCGGGTGTGGGTGGTGCCGTCGCCGTCCTTGACGACGTCGCGGACGACGAGCTTCTCCTTGGCGCCGAGACCGATCCGGTCGGCGGTCGCCGATCTGTCGGCCTTCGCGTCCTGGAGGAGGGCAGCGCGGGCCGACGTCGACAGGGCGCCGGGCGCGCCGGGGGCGGCGGCGTTCTTGTCCGGCTGGGCGGAGGCGCCGGTGGTCAGTCCGGCGGTGAGCAGCGCTCCGGCGGCGACGGCGGTGGCGATCACGAGCGTCGAACGCTTACGGGATATCTGGGAGGTCACGCAGGCTCCTTTTGCGAGGGATGCGGGGAAGCGTGTCATTCGGGCCAGGTACATGTCAGGGTTCTGACGCGATATTGGCCGGAAATGATCCGTTGAACGGTGGTCAACATACGTAATGCGGACAGGGCCTGAACGGGCAGGGCCCCGGAACGCGCGCACCGCCCCGGGGATTTGATCACCCGGGGCGGCGGCGTGTCTCGGTGCCGATCAGAACTTCCGTGCTGGGCGGGGCTTACGGGAATGGTGACTTACGGGAAGGTGACCTTCCAGCTGTTGATGTAGCCGGTGTCCTGCGCGGCCTTGTCCTGGACCTTCAGCTTCCAGGCGCCGTTGGCCACCTCGGAGGAGGCGTCGACCGTGTAGGTCTCCTTGACGTTGTCCGCAGAGTCCGAGGAGCTGGTGCTCTTCAGGCGGTACGCCGTGCCGTCCGGGGCCACCAGGTCGACCTGGAGGTCACCGCGCCAGGTGTGCACGATGTCGACGCCGACCTTCAGGGCGCTGGGCGCGTTGCCGGTGCGGCCGGTGACGTCGACGGTGGAGGTGACCGCGGCGCCGTTGTCCGGAATGGAGACGTCCGTGGTGTTCTCGAACGAGGTGCCGCCGGGCTCCTCGCCGCCGGGGCGGGCGCCGACGTTCACCGCGGCCCAGGCGTGGGCGACCGCCTTGTACTCGGTGCTCGTCGTGCCGTACAGCTCACCGGCCACCGCGAGCGTCCCGGTGCGGGCCGCCGCGTAGTTGGTCGTGGTCGTGAACTTCGTGGTGAGCGCCTTGAACCAGATCAGCGACGCCTTGTCCCGGCCGATCCCGGTCACCGGCAGGCCGTCGGAGGTCGGCGAGTCGTACTGGACGCCGTTGATCTCCTTCTTGCCGCTGCCCTCGCTCAGCAGGTAGTAGAAGTGGTTGGCGACACCCGACGAGTGGTGCACGTCGATGTTGCCGATGCCCGAGTACCACGAGTCCTTGGACGAGCCGTCCTTGCTCGGCTTGTCCATGTAGCGCAGCGGGGTGCCGTCGCCGTTGATGTCGATCTTCTCGCCGACGTTGTAGTCGCCCTTGTCCTGCGGGTTGTTGGCATTGAACTCGACGGCCGCCGCGAAGATGTCCGAGGTGGCCTCGTTGAGGCCGCCGGACTCGCCGCTGTAGGTCATGTTGCCGGTCGCGGCCGTCACGCCGTGCGTCATCTCGTGGGCCGCCACGTCGATGGAGGTGAGCGGCTTGGCGTTGCCCGCGCCGTCGCCGTACGTCATGCAGAAGCAGCCGTCCGACCAGAAGGCGTTGACGTAGTTGTTGCCGTAGTGGACCCGCGAGTACGCGCCGACGCCGTCGCCGCGGATGCCGCTGCGGCCGTGCACGTTCTTGTAGTAGTCCCAGGTCAGCGCGGCGCCGTAGTGGGCGTCGGCGCCCGCGGTCTCCAGGTTGGAGGGCAGGCCGTTGCCCCACACGTCGTCGGCGCCCGAGAAGAGGGTGCCGGTGCCGGAGGTGCCGCGGTTCAGGTTGTACGTCTTGTGGTTGCCGCGGGCGGTGTCGGTGAGGGTGTAGTTCGACCCCGACTGGGCGGTGCCCAGCGGCACTTGGCCGCTGTACTGCGTGTTGCCCGTGCCGTTCTCGATGCCCTGCCACTGGAAGAGCTTCTTGCCGGTGGCGGCGTCGGTGACGACGTGCAGCTCGTTCGGCGTGCCGTCGTGCTGGAGACCTCCTACCACGGTCTCGTACGCGAGGACCGGCTTGCCCTTGGCCATCCACACGACCTTGCGCGGCGCCCGGTCCGCTTCGGTCTTCTTCGAGCCCTCGGCCTTCGCGGCGCCGAGCGCCTGCTTCTCCGCGGCCGACGCCTTGACCTCGGCGCTCATGTCGATGCCCTTGAGCCGCGCCTTGGCGGCCTTGGTGACGCCCTCGGTCTTCCCCGACTTCGCGGTGTCGACGACCAGGTCGCCGCCGAGGACGGGCAGACCGTCGTAGGTGCGCTCGTAGCGGGTGTGGACCGTGCCGTCACGGTCCTTGGTGACGTCGCGGACGACGAGCTTCTCCTTGGCGCCCAGGCCCAGGTCCTCGGCGGTGTCCGCCTTGGTGGCGTTTGCGTCGCGGATGAGCTGCGCGCGCTGGGCGGGGGAGAGCTTGGCGGCGAGCGCGCCGGGGTCGACCTTGCCGAGCTTCTGGGCCGCGGCGGGGGCGGCCTTCGCCGCGGGGTCGTCGGCCGATGCGGGGGCCGCCTGGACGGCGACGGCCAGCAGGGCGGCGACTGCGGAGAGGGCGCCGGCGGCGGCGACACGTCTGTGGGAGGTGCTTCTCAACACGGACTCCTTCTGCGCGGCCGCGGCGGTGCGCGGCCAGAGCTACCGGACGGCTGGATCGCCGTCCGGGCAGAGCGAGGCGGTACGCAGAACTGGGCGGTGCACAGGGGGTGTTGCGTGTGTCACGGGCATTACGAGTGGTGCACGAGAAACCGTCGCGTTGTTGAAAACCGTGCGGCGGTCGAGGGGAAGAGTGACACCGGAGGGATGTTCCTGTCAGGAGCGCATCAAGAGTTGGCCGGAATCAGTCCGTTGGCCGGTGGCGCACGTTCGGTATCCGGAGGTTGCCCGCAGGTGGCTCCAGGGGCTGCCTCCGGCCGACCGCTCAGCTCACCACGCTCTCCCGCCACGCACGGTGCAGGTCCGCGAACGCCCCGGTGTCCGCGATGAGTTGAGCCGGGCTGCCGTCCTCCACGACGCGGCCGTGCTCCATGACGAGCACCCGGTCGGCGATCTCCACCGTGGAGAGGCGGTGGGCGATCACCACGGCGGTGCGGCCGTGCAGGACCGTGTGCATGGCGCGCTGCACGGCCCGCTCACCTGGGATGTCCAGGGAACTGGTCGCCTCGTCGAGGATCAGTACCGCCGGGTCGGCGAGGAGCGCCCGCGCGAAGGCCACCAGCTGGCGCTGGCCCGCCGAGATCCGGCCACCGCGCTTGCGTACGTCCGTGTCGTACCCGTCCGGCAGCGACGCGATGAAGTCGTGGGCGCCGATGGCCTTGGCGGCGTGTTCGATCTCCTCGCGGGTGGCGTCGGGGCGGCCGATCGCGATGTTCTCGGCGACGGTCCCGGAGAACAGGAACGCCTCCTGCGTCACCATGACGACCCCGCGCCGCAGCTCGGCGCCGGCCAGTTCACGCAGGTCGACGCCGTCCAGGAGGACGCGGCCGTCCGTCGGGTCGTAGAAGCGGGCCAGCAGCTTGGCCAGCGTGGACTTGCCCGCGCCGGTCGAGCCGACCACGGCGACGGTCTGCCCGGCCGGCAGCGTCAGATCGAAGCGGGGCAGCACCTCACCGCCCGTGCGGTACGCGAACCGCACCCCCTCGAACCGCACCTCGCGGCCCGGGTGCGCCGAATCCGACGCGGGCAGCGGACGCGCGACGGCCGCCTCCGGCTCGGGCACGGTCGGGGTCTGGGCGAGCAGCCCCGCGATCTTCTCCAGGGACGCGGCCGCCGACTGGTAGGAGTTGAGGAACATGCCGAGCCGGTCGATCGGGTCGTACAGCCGCCGCAGATAGAGCACGGCGGCGGCCAGCACGCCGAGCGCGAGCCCGCCGTCCGCCACGCGGTGCGCGCCCCACAGGACGATGGCGGCGACGGCGACATTCGCGACGAGCCGCGAGCCGACCACATAGCGGGCCATCTCCAGCATCGCGTCGCCGTTGGTCCGCTCGTGCCGGCGGTTGAGCACGGCGAACTCCGCGTCGTTCGTCCGCTCCCTGCGGAAGGCCCGCACCGGCCGGATGCCGTTCATGGTCTCCGCGAACTTCACGATGACGGCGGCGATCGCGGTCGAGCGGTCGCGGAACATCGCCCCGGCGCGCCGCTGGTAGAGGCGTACGAGGAGGTAGAGCGGCACGAAGGACACCACGGCCAGCGCGCCGAGGCCCATGTCGAGCCAGAGCAGCATCGCCGAGATGTAGACGAAGGAGAGCAGGACGGTGATGAGTTCCTGGAGGCCCTCGCTGAGCAGTTCGCGCAGCGACTCCACGTCGGTGGTGGAGCGGGAGATCAGCCGTCCCGAGGTGTACCGCTCGTGGAAGTCGACGCTGAGCGCCTGCGCGTGCCGGAAGATGCGGCCGCGCAGATCGAGCAGCACGTCCTGGTTGACGCGCGCGGAGGCGACGATGAACGCGTACTGCAGGGCGCCCGACGCGCCCGCGCAGAGCAGATAGCCGACGGCGACCGCGATCAGCGGGCCGTAGTCGTCGGCGCGTACTGCGGGCACGCCCCGGTCGATGGCGTACGCGACGAGCAGCGGTCCGGCCTGCACGACGGCCTGCTGGACGAGCAGCAGCACGGCGGCCAGGAGGACGCGGGCGCGCAGCGGCGAGAGCAGCGAGCGCAGGAGCGCGCGGGTGGCGCCGGGCGGCGTGGGCAGATCGTCCTTGTCGAACGGGTCTTCGGGGCCGACCGGCTTGTGGAGTACGGGGCCCGGGGCACGGTCGTCGGCGGGCTCCGGCCGCTCCGGTTCCGCGGGCCGTGACGTGGACGTCGACGAGGTGGTCATCGGGCAGCCTCCTCGGCAGTGTGGTGGGTGTCGGCGCCGGACATCAGCCAGGCGTACTCCGCGTTCTCCCGCAGCAGTTCCTGGTGGGTGCCGACGGCGGTGACGCGGCCGCCGGAGAGCAGCGCGACGCGGTCGGCGAGCTGGACCGTGGAGGGGCGGTGGGCGACGATCAGCGCGGTCGTGTCCGCGAGGACCCGCCGCAGCGCCGCCTCCACCAGCGCCTCCGTATGGACGTCGAGCGCGGAGAGCGGGTCGTCCAGGACCAGGAAGCGGGGGCGGCCCACGACCGCGCGGGCCAGCGCGAGGCGCTGACGCTGGCCGCCGGACAGGCTCAGGCCCTGCTCGCCGACCTGCGTGGCGGTGCCCTGGGGCAGGGAGTGCGCGAAGTCGGCCTGCGCGACGTCCAGGGCGCGGACCAACTCGGCGCGGCCTGCGCCCTCTTCGGCGCCCATCAGGACGTTCTCGCCGACCGTCGCCGAGAACAGCGTGGGCTCCTCGAAGGCGACCGCCACCAGCGTGCGCAGGCGCTCGCGGTCCATCGCCGCGATGTCCTCGCCGTCCAGGGTGATGCGCCCGCCGGTCACCTCGTGCAGCCGTGGCACCAGCGCGGTGAGCGTCGTCTTGCCGCTGCCGGTCGCGCCGACCAGGGCCATGGTCTCGCCGGGGCGGATATGGAGGTCGATACGGCTGAGGACCGGTGGCGCGTCCGGCGGGGCGTCGGGATAGGCGAACTCCACGCCGTGAAACCGGAGCCCGCCGTCTCCCGGGGCGGCGGAGGGGGCGGGGGTGGAGGAGGAGGCGGAGGCGGCGGAGGTGGAGGCGGCGAGGGAGGAGGCAGTGGAGGCGGAGGAGGGGGCAGCGGCGGCAGCGGTGGTGGCGGCGGCCGCGGCGACGGCCGGTTCCTCCGGCTCCGCGTCCAGCACCTCGAAGTACCGCTCCGTGGCCGTCGCCGACTCCTGGCTCATCGCCAGCAGGAAGCCGATCGACTCCACCGGCCAGCGCAGCGCCAGTGCCGTCGACAGGAAGGCGACCAGCGTGCCCGCCGACAGGTCGCCGTCCGCGACCCGCACCGTCCCGAGGACGAGCGCAGCCCCGATCGCGGCCTCCGGAAGCGCCATGATCGCCGCGTTGACCGCCGCGAGGATCCGCGCCTTGGCCAGCTCCGTGCCCCGCAGGGTGTGCGACAGCTCGCGGAACGCCCGTGCCTGGCTGCGGTGGCGGCCGAAGCCCTTGATGATGCGGATGCCGAGCACGCTCTCCTCGACGACCGTCGTCAGATCCCCGACCTGGTCCTGCGCGCGCCGCGCCACCGCGGTGTACCGCCCCTCGTAGTACGCGCACACGATCACCATCGGCGCCACGGGCGCGAGCAGCACCAGGCCGAGCGTGAAGTCCTGCCCGAGCAGGATGATCACGCCGACCACGATCGTCACCCCATTGACCAGCAGGAACGTCAGCGGGAACGCGAGGAACATACGCAGCAGCATCAGATCCGTGGTGCCGCGCGAGAGCAACTGCCCCGACGCCCACCGGTCATGGAAAGCTACCGGCAGCCGTTGGAGATGGCGGAAGAGATCCGCCCGCATCGACGCCTCCACGCTCGCCAGCGGCCGGGCGACGAGCCACCGCCGCAGCCCGAAGAGCAGCGCCTCCGTCACACCGAACAGAAGCAGCAGGAGCGCCCCGAGCCACACCCCCGCCCCGTCCCCGTCGGCCACCGGGCCGTCCACCATCCACTTCAGTACGAGGGGGAGGACCAGGCCCGTGCAGGAGGCGACGATCGCGACAACCGCCGCGAGGATCATGCGAGTTCGGACCGGCCGCACATACGGCCACAGGCGCAGCAGTATCCGTACGGTGGACCGATCCTTGGTGGGGGAATCTGTTTTCGGCATCAGGAGCGAGCCTACGGATCGCCACTGACAGAGCCCACCGAGTTTCGGACCGTACGGGGTACTCCGATGGTCGTAAGTCCCGGGGAGCGGCCCAGGGGTCGTACCCCCGCCATCAACCGATCGGCTGATGTCCCTTCGAGCGCGACCTGCGCATGCCCGGCGGCGGCGTCGACGCGATGACCGAGCTGACCCGGCGCGGGGCGGTCCTGTCGCCCGCGGTCGCCTCCCGGCTCGTCTCACGCGTACGCGCCCTCGGCAACGAACCCGCTGAGCACCCGTGAGAGGGAGGTGCTCGCGCTCGTCGCCGAGGGCACGCCGAACCGCGCCATAGCCGCGGAGCTGTTCATCAGCGAGGCCACGGTCAAGACGCACCTCACCCACATCTACGGCAAGCTGGGCGTCAAGGACCGTGCCGCGGCTGTCGCGAGGGCGTACAGCCGCGGCATCCTGAGCTGACCGGCCGCTACGCCTGCTGCCAGAGCGCCGGAGTGTTCGGCGGCTCCCAGCCCGGCTGCGCCTGGTGCGGCTGGAGGCAGTGGTACGTCGAGCCGCCGTACGTAACCGAGTCACCCGCGGCGTACACCTTGCCCGCCGCCCAGGTGCCGCCCGGCTCCGGCTCGGGGCCCGGTCCCGGGTCACCGCCCGTGGTCTTCAGCGTGAGGCCGAACTGCTGGAGCAGCGGGTTGATCGGCTGGTGGAACGTCGTACCGCCGCTGCGGCAGTTGCCCGAGCCGCCGGACGTGACACCCTGCGCCTGGCTGCCGGAGATGTAGGAGCCGCCCGAGTCGCCGGGCTCCGCGCAGACCGTCGTCCTGGTCACACCGGTGATGGTGCCCTCGGGGTAGGTGACACTGGTGTTGTGCTGCGAGATCGTGCCGCAGTGCCACCCCGTAGTGGAGCCCGACCGGCAGATCGACGCACCCACCGGGGACTGTGTGGAGCCCCCGACGCCGATCCGCTGGCCACCCGGGCCCTTCACGTACGGGGTGGCGGTCCACTGGGAGTTCGTGGCGACCCAGGCCATGTCCCTGCCGGGGAAGATGGACGCCTGGAACGTACCCTGGGCCACCCGGTTGTAGCCGGTGGTCGCCGTGCCCGCGCGCCCGCAGTGCCCCGCCGTGGCGAAGCCCTGCTGCGCGCCCTTGGTGATGGAGAAGCCGATGGAGCAGCGGCCGCCTCCCATGTAGTACGGATCGCCGCCCACGAGGTCGTACAGCGGGCGGGGCCGTTCCCTGGTCTTCTCCACGTGTACGAGGGAGGAGTCGACCCCCGCGGCGGAGACGAGGGACTTGGCGGCCGACACCTGTACAGCGCGCACCACGACCGCGTTCGAGCGCACGTCGACGTACCAGACGGGCGCGTCACGCGTCGTCGCCTTCTTCGCCGCGCGGTCCAACCCGGCTTTTGCCGCGTCCAGTTGGGCCACCGAGTACGGCACGACACGCGCCCGCGCGCCGCGCGCCTCGATGAGCGGGACGTCGGCGGCGTCGGTGGTGGCGACGGTGAGCCGCTGGGATGTGGCGCCGTGCACCCAGGCGCCCGCGAAGTCACGGCCGAGCGCGTTCCGCAGGGCTCCCGCGTCGGCGCCGGCCTCGGCCTCGTTGACCAAACGGGCCTTGGCCTGCGCCGACGTGAGGCCGAGATCGCGCCGCATCGCCTGCAGGACTCCGGGAGAGGTCTTGCCGACGGCGACGCTCTCGGCGGGGGAGGGGAACGGGGAGGTGGTGGCGGGGTCGGTCTGGGCGGCGGCGCTGCCGGGCAGCCCGGCGAGAACCAGCGCGCCGGCCGCGACGAGCGTGGCGCAGGCCGCCGCGGCACGTCTGTGGGGTATGGGGAGCATGCGGGGATCTCCTCGGGGGCGAGGGGTGAGCGGGGATCGCCCCACACCGTAGAAGCCTCAACTGATCGCTCGACAGCTGTCAGTCGACCCCGGTACACGGCGTTATGGAAGACACGGGGAGCCCACCACGGCCCGTTCCTACGGGGAGCAGGGCCGCTCCTACGGGCGAGGCGTCACGGGGGCCGCCGCCAGCCACGCCGTGTAACTCTCGCTGCGGGCCGCGGCCTCCGCGTGGACCGCGCGGGCCTGGGCGAAGACACCGGCCGCGGTGTCATGGGCCGGAGCCGCCGGGTGCCAGCCGAGCACATGCCGCCAGTACAGCGGCGTTCCCGCGAGCGGCCTGGTCACCAGGCCCGGCGTCGGCGGGAAAGTGGCCCGGCAGAGCCCCACCGCCCGCCCCACCTGCACCAGATGGACGCAGGAGGCGACATCCGTCTCGTACACCCGCGAGGGCGTGAACCCCGCACGCGCGCACGCCGCCGTGAAGCAGTCGCCGAAACAGCCGTCCCCCGGCACGTCCGTCCACGCCTCGTCGGCCAGCAGCGCCAGGTCGATCTCCTGGCAGCCGGCCAGCGGGTGGCCGGTCGGCAGCATGACGAAGACGGGGTCACGGCCCACCTCCCGCCACACGAGCAGCTCGCTCTCCGGCGGCGCGCTCGCCCCGCACGTCCCCACCAGCGCGAAGTCCAGGCGCCCGGCGGCCGTGCGGGCCGCGATCTCCCGCTCGGACCAGGAGGTGTGGGTCGACACCGGCACCCCCGGATGCGCGGCGGCGAGCCGGTCCACCAGGGCGCCCAGCAGCGGCCCGTGCGTCGCGCCGAGCCGGAACCCGGCGCCGCCCTCCCAGGCCCGCGCGAACCGCTGCGCCTCCTCCCGCAGCCCGCTCACCGCGGGCAGCACGACCCGGGCCCGCGCCAGCACGAACTCACCGAGCGCGGTGGCCCGCACCCCGTGCCGGCCCCGCTCGAACAGCTCCCCGCCGAGAGCGCGTTCGATCCGCTTCAGCTGTGCGCTCAGGGCGGGCTGGGCGAGCCCGAGCGCGGTGGCCGCCTTGGTGAGGCTGCCCGCGTCGGCGATCGCCCGGATCGTCTTCAGGTGCCGCAACTCCAGGTCCATGGCCCGAGCTTGGACCTGGGCCGCAGGCGCGGCAATACTCCGGTCTGGACCAAGCGGCGCACAGCGAAATGGAACAGCGTATTCCGAAGGCTAGGCGCCGACCCGCAGCAACAACACCGTCCGCGCCCCCACCCCCACCGCGCCCCCGGCCCGACGCACGGTGCCGGGCGGCGCCCCCTGGTCCTCCAGCGCCGTGTCCACGACGACCTCGTACGACCGCGCCCACGGCGGCCCCGGCAGCACGAAGTCCACCGGACGGTCCGCCGCGTGCAGGATCGCCAGGAAGCTGTCGTCGTCCACCGGCGCGCCCCGGGCGTCACGGCCGGGTATGCCCCGCCCGGAGAGATACATGCCGAGCGTCGCGGTCGGCGCGTACCAGTCGGCCTCCGTCATCTCCGTGCCGCGCGCCGTGAACCACGCCAGGTCCCGCAGCCCGTCCGCCGAGTGCGCGCGCCCGGAGAAGAACGCGCGCCGGCGCAGCACCGGGTGGCGGTGCCGCAGCTCGATGAGGCGTGACGTCAGCGCGAACAGCTCGCGCCAGCCCGGATCCTCCCGCAGCCCCCAGTCGACCCAGCTGACCCCGTTGTCCTGGCAGTACGCGTTGTTGGAGCCGCCCTGCGTACGCCCCATCTCGTCGCCCGCGACGAACATCGGCACACCGGTGGAGAGCAGCAGTGTCGTCATGATGTTGCGCAGCTGCCGCCGCCGCAGCGCCGTGACGTCCGCGTCGTCCGTCTCGCCCTCGGCGCCGCAGTTCCAGGAGCGGTTGTCGTCGGAGCCGTCGCGGTTCCCCTCGCCGTTGGCCTCGTTGTGCTTCCTCCCGTAGCTCACCAGGTCCCGCAGGGTGAAGCCGTCGTGCGAGGTCACGAAGTTCACCGACGCGTACGGCCTGCGCCCGCCCCACGCGTACAGATCGCTGGAGCCCGACAGGCGGTACCCCAGATCCCGTACGTCCGGCAGCGCGCCCCGCCAGAAGTCCCGCACCGCCCCCCGGTAGCGGTCGTTCCACTCCGTCCACAGCGGGGGGAAGGCGCCCACCTGGTAGCCCCCGGAGCCCACGTCCCACGGCTCCGCGATCAGCTTCACGCGCCGCAGCACCGGGTCCTGCGCGATCACCGCGAGGAACGGCGAGAGCATGTCCACGTCGTGGAAGGAGCGGGCAAGCGCCGCCGCCAGATCGAAGCGGAAGCCGTCCACGCCCATCTCCGTCACCCAGTACCGCAGCGAGTCCGTGATCAGGCGCAGTACGTGCGGCTGGACGACCTGGAGCGTGTTCCCGCAGCCCGAGTAGTCGGCGTACCGCCGCGCGTCGTTCGGCTGGAGCCGGTAGTAGCCGCGGTTGTCGATGCCCTTGAGCGACAGCATCGGGCCCAGCTCACCGGCCTCCGCCGTGTGGTTGTAGACCACGTCGAGAATCACCTCGATCCCCGCCGCGTGCAGCGCCCGCACCATCCGCCTGAACTCGCCGACCTGCTGCCCCGTCGTCCCCGACGCCGCGTACGCCGCGTGCGGCGCGAAATAGCCGATCGAGTTGTACCCCCAGTAGTTCCTGAGTCCCCGCCGCAGCAGATGGTCCTCGTGCGCGAACTGGTGCACCGGCATCAGCTCGACCGCCGTCACCCCCAGGCGTACGAGGTGGTCGAGCGCCGCCGGGTGCGCCAACCCCGCGTACGTACCGCGCAGTTTCTCCGGCACCCCGGGGTGCAGCTTGGTGAAGCCGCGCACATGCAGCTCGTAGATGACCGAGTCCGCCCACGGCGTCTTCGGCCGCCGGTCGTCCGCCCACTCGTCGTCCGGCGCGTCGTCGTGCACGACCACACCCTTGGGGACGTACGGCGCCGAGTCCCGGTCGTCGCGCACGGTGTCCGCCACCTGCTGCTGGGGCCAGTCGCGCACGTGCCCGTACACCTCCGACGGCAGCGTGAAATCACCGTCCACCGCACGCGCGTACGGATCGAGGAGCAGCTTCGCCGGGTTCCAGCGGGCGCCCGTCCACGGGTCCCAGCGGCCGTGCACCCGATACCCGTACCGCTGCCCGGGACGCACGCCCGGCACGAAGCCGTGCCAGATCTCGTGCGTCAGCTCGGTCAGCGGGCAGCGCGTCTCGACGACCTCCGACCCCTCGGTGTCGAACAGACACAGCTCGACCGACTCCGCACCGCCCGCCCACAGCGCGAAGTTGGTGCCCGCGACGCCGTCGGGCCCGACCCGGAAGCGCGCCCCGAGCGGCGTCGGCGCTCCCGGCCACACCGGCCGCGTGGGCACCACGCGCCCCGCGGGCCGCCTGCTTCCGTTCATCGCGGGGGCCGGCCGCCCGGGCGCCGCGCGCCCCTCCGCCCGTGCCTCCCGCACTGTCCCTTGCTCGGATGCGCTCGACACCTGTCAGCCTCCCGCGGCTCTGTCGGCCGACGCGTGAAGAAGGGCATACGGCGTCCCGGCCGCGGCTTCCCCCACGTCGTCCCTCTCACTGTTCTGCCCAGCGCACGGGTCGCACTCACGTTTCCATGAGCGAGGACGGTCGTTGGGACCCACGTGAGACAGGTTGCGAGGCGCGCACGGCGCGCAGGAGCCGCGCTGGCCGCGGCGGTGACATGGGCGGGCCTGCTGGCCGGGGCGGCGGGCTGCTCCGGTGGCGGGCTCGACGACGTCCTCGGGAAGTCGCGCTCGCCCGCGGACACGATCCGGGTGACGCCCGACGACGCGAGCAAGGGCGTCAAGCCCGACGAACGGCTGGAGGTGAAGGTCCCCGGCGGCCGTCTGGAGTCGGTCGAGGTCGTCCGGACGCAGGACGCCCAGCAGTTCGAGGTGCCCGGCCGCATCGGCGAGGACGGCATGAGCTGGCGGCCCCTGGACAAGGGCCCGCTCGCGGTCGCCGCCACGTACAAGGTCCACGCCGTCGCCCTGGACGGCCACGGCCGCCGCTCGGCCCGGCACACGACCTTCCGGACCGACGTCCCCGACGAGCGCTTCGTCGCCTACGTGGCACCGGAGAACCGCTCCACGGTCGGCACCGGAATGATCGTTTCCCTGGAGTTCAACCAGGAGGTCGTCGACCGCGAGGCCGTCCAGCGCGCCATCCAGGTCAGCGCGCGCCCCGCCGTCGACATCCGCCCCCACTGGTTCGGGAGGACCCGCGTCGACTTCCGCCCCCGGAAGTACTGGAAGCCCGGCACCGAGGTCACCGTCGCCCTGCGCCTGCGCGACGTCCAGGCGGCCCCCGGCATCTACGGCCTCCAGGACAAGACCTTCGCGTTCACCGTCGGCCGCCACCAGGAGTCCCTGGTCGACGCGGAGGCGCACACCATGGAGGTACGCCGTGACGGCGAGCTGATCTCCACCGTGCCGATCACCGCGGGCGCCCCCAAGACCACCACGTACAACGGGAAGATGGTGGTGACGGAGATGCTGGAGGTGACCCGCATGAACAGCCGCTCCGTCGGCTTCGGCGGCGAGTACGACATCCCCGACGTGCCGCACGCCATGCGCCTGACGACCTCAGGCACCTTTCTCCACGGCAACTACTGGGCGCCGGACGCCCCCGGCAACACCAATGTCAGCCACGGCTGCGTGGGCCTGCGCGACGTGAAGGGCGGCAGCTCGAAGACGCCCGCGGGCTGGTTCTTCGACCGGAGCCTCATCGGGGACGTCGTCGAAGTGGTCAACAGCAATGACAAGAAAGTCGCTCCCGACAACGGCCTCGGCGGCTGGAACATGGAGTGGAAGGACTGGGTGAGGAACCGCTGATCCCCCGGGTGGACCCCCGGGCGATCGCCAGGTGACGGCCGGGTGATCGGCGTACGACCACCAGGTGATCATGATCCGCCCGCACCCCACGGGCAGTTGGAACGGAACGGTGACATTGGCGGGGAGTCATCGCCCGGAACCATATGGTTATCTATCGCTTGCGCGTGTCTGAAACGCGCGGGTGCACTGGGGTGCGGGCCTGGATCCAGGCCGTGCGAGGGGAGACAACATCTTGAACGGGCGACCGATATCGGGGACGTCGGTTGACGCGCGCACGCGCGTGCGGCGGCGGGGCGCCAAGGGCCTGACGGCGGTGCTGTCGGGAGCGGCACTGCTGATGGTGGCGGCATGCGGCGGGGGAGGCTCGGACGCGGGCGACGGCGGCGGGGACAAGGCGGACAAGAACGCGCCCTCGGCGGCCGTCGTGACGATAGCCCCCAAGGACGGGGCGAAGGCGGTGGCGACCAGCGGCGCCCTGAAGATATCCGCGGACAAGGGAAAGCTCGCCGAGGTCAAGGTCGAGGACAGCAAGGGCAATCCGGTCCCCGGGAAGATCACTTCGGGCGGCGCCGGATGGGCTCCCGCGCACCACCTCGCGGCGGCCACGACGTACAAGGTCCACGCGGTGGCGAAGGACTCCGAGGGGCGCGCGTCCGCCAAGGACACGTCCTTCACGACGCTGACTCCCAAGAACACCTTCGTCGGCCAGTTCACGCCGGAGGACGGTGCGAAGGTCGGCGTGGGAATGCCGTTCTCGGTCAACTTCACGCGCGGCATCACCGACCCGGAGGCCGTCGAGAAGGCCATCGAGATCAAGACCGAGCCGTCGGTGCCGGTCGAGGGCCACTGGTTCGGCAACGACCGCCTCGACTTCCGCCCGGAGAAGTACTGGAAGGCCGGCACGAAGGTCACCGTCAAGCTCAACCTCGACGGCGTCGAGGGCCGCCCGGGCGTCTACGGCAAGCAGGCCAAGACCCTGAAGTTCACCATCGGCCGCAGCCAGGTCTCCACCGTCGACGTGAAGACGCACCAGATGACGGTCGTCCGCGACGGCAAGCGGATCAAGAAGATCCCGATCACCGCGGGCGCACCCGGCACGACCACGTACAACGGCCAGATGGTCATCAGCGAGAAGCTCCAGGTGACCCGGATGAACGGCGAGACCGTCGGCTTCGGCGGCGAGTACGACATCAAGGACGTCCCGCACGCGATGCGCCTGTCGACCTCCGGCACGTTCATCCACGGCAACTACTGGTCGGGCGGCGCCTTCGGCAACACCAACGCCAGCCACGGCTGCATAGGGCTGAGCGACGTGCGCGGCGGCTACAGCAAGACGACACCCGCCGGATGGTTCTTCAACAACTCGATGATCGGTGACCTCGTCGTGGTGAAGAACTCCGCGGACAAGAACATCCAGCCCGAGAACGGCTACAACGGCTGGAACATGCCGTGGGAGAAGTGGAAGGCGTAATACCGTTCCCTGAGTGAGGAGGGGCCCGGCGCACTGTGACCAAGTGCACCGGGCCCCTCGGCGTTAACCCCCGCTAACGTGCCTGTCATGACTGCACACCTCGAAGTCGCCGAAGGCGTCGGCGCGATCCGGCTCGACCGTCCGCCCATGAACGCCCTGGACATCGCCACCCAGGACCGCCTCAAGGAGCTCGCCGCCGAGGCCACGCGCCGCGACGACGTGCGCGCCGTGGTGATCCACGGCGGGGAGAAGGTGTTCGCGGCCGGCGCGGACATCAAGGAGATGCAGGCCATGGGCCACGCGGCCATGATCACGCGCTCCGGAGCCCTCCAGGAGTCCTTCACCGCCGTGGCCCGCATCCCCAAGCCCGTGGTCGCCGCCGTCAACGGCTACGCCCTCGGCGGCGGTTGCGAGCTGGCGCTCTGCGCGGACTTCCGCGTCGCCGCTGACAACGCCAAGCTCGGCCAGCCCGAGATCCTGCTCGGCCTCATCCCCGGCGCGGGCGGCACCCAGCGCCTGGCCCGCCTCGTCGGCCCGTCCAAGGCCAAGGACCTCATCTTCACCGGGCGCCAGGTGAAGGCGGCGGAGGCGCTCGCCATCGGCCTGGTGGACCGCGTCGTGCCCGCCGCCGAGGTGTACGAGCAGGCGCACGCCTGGGCCGCGCGGCTCGCGCGAGGACCGGCCATCGCGCTGCGCGCGGCCAAGGAGTCCATCGACGCGGGCCTGGAGACGGACCTCGACACGGGCCTGGCCATCGAGCGCACGTGGTTCGCGGGTCTGTTCGCCACGGAGGACCGGGAGCGGGGGATGCGGAGCTTCGTCGAGGAGGGGCCGGGCAAGGCGAAGTTCGTATGAAATCCCTGCGACTCCCTTCGAATACCTCGAACTCCCTTGTTCACCCGTCCAGTTGAGGTTGCCGTCAGCCGGGCCTGTCCCCCGAAGGGGCGGTTCATCGCCGGCTTGACAGAGCCTTGAGCCCGCCCTGTCCAAGGTGCCGGTCGGTCACCTGTGAGCGGGGTGTCATCGCAGGTGAGCGCGGCTTCTCCGGCTCATTGCTGCCAGTGGCATATGCCTACCCTGCCCCCCGGAATGTACGGTTCCGGGGGGCTTATTCCTTGGGAACCGCCCCGTAGGGCGCCCTGGGCGGCCATGATGGGGGGCATGGCGGGGCTGGAGGGTTACGAACGGCCGCGGCGGCACGGGAGTGCGACCGCGGCGCGCTGGTCGCCGGCGGTGGAGGACGAACACGCGCTGAGGGCGCTGGAGTTGTTCGGCAATCCGACGGACGCGGAGGTGCCGCTGCCGTCGCGTCCGGAGTCCGCCGCCATCGCGCGCCGCCTCGCCCAGGTCGTCGTCCTGCGCCACTGGCACCTCTCCCCGAAGCTCACCGAGGACGTGGTCCTGCTCGTCTCGGAACTCGTCGGGAACGCCGTGCGGCACACCGGCGCCCGCGTCTTCGGCCTGCGCATGGAGAAGCGGCGCGGCTGGATCCGCGTCGAGGTCCGCGATCCCTCGCGGGGGCTGCCCTGCCTGATGCCGGTCCATGAGCTGGACCTGAGCGGCCGCGGCCTCTTCCTCGTCGACAAGCTCTCCGACCGGTGGGGCGTGGATCTGCTGCCGCGCGGCAAGACGACATGGTTCGAGATGCGGGTCTCCGACCGCTGACGACCGCTCCCGCTCCCGCCCCCGACTCTGCCCCGGGTACGCGAAAGCCCCCTGTGGCCGCGGTCGGGCACGGTGGGGGCTTTCGTGGAGCGCCGTGGAATTTCGGGGTGTGATCCACGGGCGCCGAAGCGACCTGAGCCCGGGTCAATGGGGGTCGTGTCCCCGACTATGGCAGACGGGGGCCGACGATCCAAAAGCCCCAGTCCGGTCATATAGGGTCAAATACGTACAGTTTAGAGGTGAATCCTTGGTGAGATGGGACACCTGCCTGGTAAACGCTGGTTAAGCGGAGGCTGTGACAGGCGATAAGCAAGGCTTGGGGGAGGCGACCGGCCCTGCGCAGGAAGGGGTAAAAAGCGGGTCGATCAACGGGAACAGGCTGTTACGCCCATTAAATGGTCGCGTGACTGAGCATGTGACGGGACGCGAAGCCTCCTGTGACCGCGACGGGCCGCCGCCCGAGCGGCGGGGGGTCCTGCGGGCCGGGATGACGACGGCCGCCGCAGGCCTTGGCGTCGCTCTCGGCGGCGGACTGCTCGCCGGGTGCGGCGGCGACCGCGACGCCGCCACGCTCGGCGGCGGCCGTGATGCCGCGACACCCGGCGGCGGCCGCGATCTCGCGACACCCGGCGGCGGCCGTGACGCCGCCACCGCGCGGGGCCGGTCCGCCCGGCCCTCCCGGCCCGCCGGACCCAAGGCGCCCCCGCCCGCCCCCGCGCCCCACCGCTTTCCCGGACTGCCCGCGCAGATCGCGCACGGCCCCCGCGACCGGCCCGAGGTCGCGCTCACCTTCCACGGCCAGGGCGACCCCGCCACCGCGAAGGCACTGCTCACCGAGGCCGAGAAGGCCGGCGCCAAGCTCACCGTGCTCGCCGTCGGCGGCTGGCTCGACGCGCACCCCGGCCTCGCCCGCCGCATCCTCGACGGCGGCCACGACCTGGGCAACCACACCCTCCACCACCTCGACATCAACGACATGTCCGAGGCCGACGCCTACGCCGAGATCACCGGCTGCGCGGACCGCCTGCGCCGCCTCACCGGCTCCATCGGCACCTGGTTCCGCCCCTCGCGCGCCCGGACGGCGACCCCGCTCGTCGAACGCCTCGCGCGCCGCGCGGGCTACCCGCACGTCCTCTCGTACGACGTCGACTCCCTCGACTTCACCTCGCCGGGCGCCCCGGCCATCACCCGCGAGATCGCCGCCGAGATCCGCGCGGGATCCGTGGTGAGCCTGCACTTCGGGTACGCGGACACCGTCGCCGCGCTCCCCGACATCCTGCAAGAACTGGAACGCCGCGGCCTGCGCGCGGTGACGACCACGGAGCTGCTGACCTGATGTCCCGTACGAAACCGAACCTCACCACGCGTACCGCCGCGGCCCTCACCGCCTGCGCGGTGCTCGCCGCCCTCGCCGGCTGCGGCACCGACAAGCGGTCCGACGAAGCCCTCGGCACCGAGGGCGCCCGCAAGCCCGCGCAGCCCAAGGCCGCCCCCGGACTGCCCGGCATGCCCCCGGTCCTCGACCCCAAGGACGCCTACGCGGCCGACCGGCCGAACGCGCTGGCGCCCGTGGCCAAGAAGTTCCTGTCGCGCGTCTACGTACCGAACACCGAGTCCGACACCGTCTCCGTCATCGACCCCAAGAAGTTCAAGGTCATCGAGACCATCAAGGTCGGCGACCAGCCGCAGCACGTCGTCCCCTCCTGGGACATGAAGACGCTCTGGGTCAACAACGACCTCGGCGACAGCCTCACCGCCATCGACCCGGTGACCGGCAAGACCGGCCGGACCGTCGAGGTCTCCGATCCGTACAACCTCTACTTCACACCGAACGGCAAGCACGCCGTCGTCATGGCCTCCATGGACCGCGAACTCGTCTTCCGCGACCCCAGGACCATGAACCGCGTCAAGACCGTCCCCGTCAGCTGCGCGGGCGTCAACCACGCCGACTTCTCCATGGACGGCCGCTACTTCATCGTCTCCTGCGAGTTCTCCGGCGAACTCCTGAAGGTCGACACGGAGAGGATGGAGATCGTCGGCCAGCAGAAGATCCCCTTCAAGGGCGCCATGCCGCAGGACGTGAAGATGTCCCCGGACGGCAAGACCTTCTACATCGCCGACATGATGGCGCACGGCATGTGGGTCCTGGACGGCGAGAGGTTCACGGCCCCGAAGCTCCTGCCCACCGGCAAGGGCTGCCACGGCCTGTACGTCAGCCGCGACTCCAAGGAGATGTACGTCTCCAACCGCGGCGAAGGCACCATCTCCGTCTTCGACTTCCCGCAGAACAAACTCACCAAGAAGTGGAAGCTCCCGGAGGGCGGCAGCCCCGACATGGGCGGCGTCTCGGCGGACGGCAACACCCTCTGGCTGTCCGGGCGTTACGACTCGGAGGTGTACGCCATCGACACCCGCACCGGCGTCGAGCTGGCCCGCATCCCGGTGGGCGACGGGCCGCACGGCCTCGCCGTCTATCCGCAGCCCGGTCGTTACTCCCTGGGTCACACAGGCATCTTCCGTTGACAGTTTGATGGTTGACGGTTGTTCCACGTCACCGCTGGGCACAAAAGGGGCAGTTCACAAACCCCCCTGCCGTACCCGCCCTCGGAGGCCGCCATGCTGCGTGGCATCGACGTCAGCTCCCACCAGTCCACGTTCAACACCGACGGCCTCTCCTTCGTCATCATAAAGGCGACGGAGGGCCGTTCGTATGTCAACCCGAAGCTGACCGCCCAGACGAAGGTGGCCCGCGACGGCGGCTGCGTCGTCGGCTACTACCACTTCCTGTGGCCGGGGAACATCAAGGCCCAGGCCGAGTACTTCGTCAGCAAGGCCCCCGAGAAGAAGGGGGACTTGCTGGCGGTGGACTGGGAGTGGACGGGTGACCACACGGCCGCCTCCAACGCGGAGAAGGACCGCTTCGTCCGGGAGGTGAAGCGGCTCCGGCCTGAACACAAGGTGCTTCTCTACTGCAACCGCGATTTCTGGTTGAACCGGGACACCACGTCCTACGCGGGCGACGGACTGTGGATCGCCGACTACGTGAGCGCGGGCAAGCCGCGCATCCAGGCGAAGTGGAAGATCCACCAGTACACGTCGTCACCGCTGGACAAGAACGTCGCCCGCTTCGAGAGCGAGGACGCGCTGAGGGAGTGGGCCTCGCCCTAGCGGGCCCGCCCCTCTCGGCGCGTCAGGCGCGCCAGTCGGCCGTGCGCTCCGGGGTGGCCGCTTCGAGGGCCTTGCGGATCTCCTCGACGCCACCGGTGTTGCCGTACACGGGAGTTCCGGGCTGCTGGCGCCACGACTCGTCCTGGCCGCCGTTGTCGACGGTGTCGAAGCCCAGCTCGTCGATGAGGTCGCGTACGACCTTCTTGGCGGCCTCGTCGTCGCCCGACACCGGCAGGGCGACGCGGCCCGGGGCGCCCTTGGGCCGCGGCTTGTCGAGGATGTCCTGGGCGTACGTGCCGTTGAACGCCTTGATGACGGGGTGGCCGATCCGCCGCTCCGTCCAGCGGCTCTCGGTCAGGCCCTCCTCGATCTCGGCGATCTTCCCGTCGCGCTCCTTCGGGTAGTAGTTGCCGGTGTCGATGACGGCGACGTTCTCGGCCGCTCCGTCGAGGAAGCCCTTGGGCAGGTCGGGCACGGCCTTGAGCGGAACCGTCACGACGACGACCTCCGCGCCGCGCGCCGCCTCCTCGACCGGGGCGGGCGTCGCCCCGGTCTCCTCGGCGAGGGCGGTCAGGGTGTGCGGGCCGCGGGAGTTCGCGACGGAGACGTCGTGGCCGAGAGCGGTGAGGCGGCGGGTGAGGTTGCCGCCGATGTTGCCCGCGCCGATGATGCCGATCTTCATGACTTGCCCTTTCGGTGATCCGCCGTAGTAGCGGAGGTAACCTCCGGAACGGGCGGGGTATTCCGGCAGGGGCGGTCCGAGTGGTCCGATCACGGCTGGAGCTCGATCACGATCTTCCCGACGTGGTCATTGGCCTCCATCAGGCGATGCGCGTCCTGGATGCGGTCCAGGCCCTCGAAGACCTCCGCGACCACCGGACGGAACGTACCGTCCCGCAGGCCCGACGCGATGAACGCGTTGACGCGGCGCAGCCCGCCGGCGCTCGACGCGAAGTGATCGTTGGCGTAACCCCGCACCGCTACCGGCCAGTTGAGCGGCATCTGCGTCGGCCGCCCGTCCAGGGAGCCGTACACCACGACCGTCCCGTCGACCGTCGCCGCGCGGGCCGTCTCCGCGAGGCCGGGGCCGCCCACCGCGTCGAATACCAGCTCGGCACCCTTGCCGCCGGTGAAGCGGTGGACCTCCTTCACGACGTCCTCCGTGTCCGAGGCGACGACGAGCGCCGCCCCGTGGTCGAGGAGTTGCCGCCGCTTCCCGCCGGTGCGGGTGACCGCGATCGGGACCGCGCCGATCCGCGCCGCGGTCTGCAGCGCGGCGACGCCGACCCCGCTCGACGCGGCGGTGATCACGACGTGGTCGCCGGGCCGCAGCCCGCCGCTCTCCAGCATCCCGCCGTACGCCGTCGAGTACGTCAGCCAGGTCGCCGCCGCTGTCACCGCGTCCAGGCCCGCGGGCCTCGGGACCAGGGAACCGGCGGGCAGGACGAGGCGGTCGGCGTGGACGCCCTGGGCGCCCATCTCGATGCCGGGGCCCGTCAGGACGGCGTCGCCGGGGGAGTGGGCGCTCACGCCCTCGCCGACCGCCTCGACGACGCCGGACGCCTCGTAGCCGAGCCGCGAGGCGGGCAGGGTCGGCTGGTAGTAGTAGGCGCCGGAGCGGAAGAGGGTGTCGGCGCGGTTGAGGCCCAACGCCTCGACGCGGACGAGGACTTCACCCGGGCCGGGGGCGGGCAGCGGGAGATCTTCGACGCGCAGGACCTCGGGGCCGCCGATCTCGTCGAACAGCACGGTACGCGCGGTGGTTGTCGTCATGTGCAAGACGCTAAACGGGCGCCGGGAGGCGGGCCATGCCCGCCGGTCTCGCGCCCATGTCCGTTCGTCTCGCCTCCTGAGCAGGCACGTTACGGTGCCTCCATGGACGTACTCAGTGATGCGATAGCGGTCATGCGGACCGGTCGGCCGCACTCCGCGAGGACGGAGAAGTACGCTCCGTGGGGCCTGCGGTTCGTCAGCCCGGGAAGGGCGGGCTTCCACGCCGTCCTGGAGGGGTCCGCGTGGCTCGTGCCGGCGGACGAGAGCGCGCCGCCCGTGCGGCTGGGCTCCGGTGACGTGGTCTTCATCGCGCACCGCGGCGGGCACGCGCTGGTCAGCGAACCGGGTACGCCGGTCGAGGAGATCTCGCTGCTCCCCGACGGCTCCTGGCCGCGGCCTCCCGCACCCCGCTCGCCGGAGGGGCGGTCGCCGTCCGCCGTCGTGATCTGCGGCGCGTATCTGATCGACGAGAGCCGCAGCCATCCGCTCCTCTCCGAACTCCCCGACGTCGTGCACCTGCCCGCGGGCGCCGGTGAGAGCGGTGGGCTGCGGACCGTGCTCGGACTGCTGGGTGACGAGCTGAGCCGGCCGCAGCCGGGCTCGGACACGATCGTCACCTCGCTCCTCGACACATTGCTGCTCCTGATCCTGCGCACCTGGTGGGTACGGGCGCGCGCCGACGGCGGCGATCTCAGCGGCTGGGCGGCGGCGCTCGCCGATCCGGCGGTCGCGGCCGCGCTGCGGGCCATCCACAGCGACCCGGCGCACCCCTGGACGGTGGGGGAGCTCGGCGCGCTCTCCAGCCTGTCGCGGGCGCCTTTCGCGCGCAGGTTCACGGCGTCGGTGGGGAAGCCGCCACTCGCGTACGTCACGTGGTGGCGGATGACCACGGCGGCGGGACGGCTGCGTGAGCCGGACGGTGCTCCGCTCCGGGCGGTCGCCGAACGGGCCGGTTACGCCTCGGAGTTCGCCTTCGCCAAGGCGTTCAAGCGGGAGTTCGGTCTGGCGCCCGGACGGTACCGGAAGCTGCGTGCCGCCGGGTGAGTGCCGCACGCCGGTCGCGCGGCGGACCGGCTCGGGCACGGCGCGTTCACTGAGCCGCTCGACGAGTACGCCGACACCGCCGGGCGCTCGGCGCCGACTGGAACGGTTCAGCCGTAGTGGCCGTGGTGGCCGTGGTGGCCCGGTCAGGTCTGCGCGAGCAACAGCCGCAGTGTCTCCCGCAGTTCGGCCTGCGCCACCCGCGCGGCCCCTTCCGCGTCCTTCGCCTCGACGGCGCGCACCAGCTCGGCGTGGGCCGTCTCGCCGTGGTCCGCCTCCTCGCGGCGTACGTCGAGGAGTTCGAGCAGGTCGATCAGGCCTTGCCGCAGGGCGGGCATGAACTCCGCGAACAGATCGGTGAGCACGGGATTGCGCGCCGCCGCCACGACCGCCGCGTGCAGCGCGATGTCGGCGTCGACGAACTCCGCGTCCCCCGCGGCGGACGCCGCCCTGCGGCTGTCGAGCGCGGCCCGCATCGCCGCGACGTCCTCGTCGGTGCGGCGCAGGGCGGCCAGCCGGGCCGCCTGCACCTCCACCAGCATCCGTACCTCGTACACGTCCGTGACCGCGGCCCGCCGCAGCCGGGTCGGCCAGTCCGCGACGGGTTCCGTGGCGACGACGAAGACGCCGGCGCCCTGCCGCGACCGCACCAGTCCGGCACCGGCGAGCGCGCGCAGGGCCTCGCGGAGGGTGGAACGGCCCACGCCGAGTTCCTTGGCGAGCGTCGTCTCGCCGGGCAGCTTGGTGCCGACGGGCCACTGGCCGCCGGTGATCTGCTCGCGCAGGCGGGTGGCGGCCTGCTCGACGAGGGGGCTGGGGCGTACGGAGTCGAGCGGCATCGGGGCCTTCCGGCGGGTTGTCTGAGGGCTACTTGTCTGAGGGGTACTTGTCTGAGGAGCAGAGCTGTGACTACTGTAGCGCCGTGATCTTCTGCGGGCTCCTCCTTCTCGGCTGCCGCGGCGGGGCCTGAAGCGACCGGCACCCCGCCGCGGGGTGCCGTGCTGCCGGTCTTCCGACCGAGCCCAGGAGCAGATTCTTCCGTGACCACGCCTCCCGTGACCACGCCTCCCGTGACCACACCTTCCGTCACTTCACCCACGTACGACTGGAACCCCCAGCGCCCCGGCCCCATGCCGCACCACCGCTACCGCCCCTACCAGGAGCGGGTGAACGTCCCCGTTCAGGAGCGAAGCTGGCCGAGTGCCCGGATCGAGCGGGCGCCCCTCTGGGTCCCCGTCGACCTGCGTGACGGCAATCAGGCGCTCGCCGAGCCGATGGACACCGGCCGCAAGCGGCGCTTCTTCGATCTGCTCGTCTCGATGGGGTTCAAGGAGATCGAGGCCGGCTATCCGTCGGCCAGCCGGACGGACTTCGAGTTCGTCCGCCACCTCGCCGAACTGAGCGCGCGCGGCGACGGCGCGCTGCCCGACGACGTAACTGTCGTCGTCTTCACGCCCGCCAAGCCCGAGCTGATCGACCGCACCTTCGAGTCGATCGAGGGGCTGCCGCGCGCCGTCGTACATCTGTACATCCCCACCTCGCCCGTCTGGCGCGACGTCGTCCTCGGGCGGTCGCGCGCCGAGGTGTACGACGTGGTCAAGGAGGCCGCCGCGCACATGGCGCGGCTCGCCGACGCGCGGCCGCACGCCGACATCCGCTTCCAGTTCGCCCCCGAGACGTTCAACCTGACCGAGCCCGACTACGTCCTGGACGTCTGCAACGGCCTGACCGAGCTGTGGGACGCGAGCCCCGACCGGCCCGTCACGCACAATCTGCCGGCGACCGTCGAGATCGCGACCCCGAACGTGTACGCCGACCAGATCGAGTACACGCACCGCAACCTCGCCCGGCGCGACTCCGTCATCCTCTCCGTCCACCCCCACAACGACCGCGGCACCGGTGTCGCCTGCGCCGAACTCGCCGTCCTCGCCGGGGCCCAGCGCGTCGAGGGCTGCCTGTTCGGCAACGGCGAGCGGACCGGCAACGTCGACCTGGTGACGCTCGCCCTCAACCTCTACGCCCAGGGAGTCGATCCGATGATCGACTTCTCGGACATCGACGCCGTGCGCGAGGTGGTCGAGTACTGCAACCGCCTGCCCGTGCACCCCCGCCACCCCTACGCCGGAGATCTCGTCCACACCGCGTTCTCCGGCACCCACCAGGACGCCATCAGCAAGGGCTTCGCCCATCACGCCCGCCGGGCCGCCGAGCTGGGCGTACCGGAGAGCGACGCGCCGTGGGACGTTCCGTATCTGCCCATCGACCCCGCCGACATCGGCCGCTCCTACGAGGCCGTCATCCGCGTCAACTCCCAGTCGGGCAAGGGCGGAATGGCGTACCTGCTCCAGACCCGGCACGGTCTCGACCTGCCGCAGGACATGCGGCCCGACTTCTCGCGCGTGGTACAGGAGGCCACCGACGAGAGCGGTCAGGAGGCGACGGCGAAGGAGCTGTACGAGCTGTTCCGCGCGACGTATGTCGCCCCCGGGCAGGACGGTGAGGTGGCGCTGAGCACCTGGACGGCCGACCGGGCCCCGGACGGCGCGCACCGCTTCATCTGCACCCTCCAAGTGGCCGACAGGACAGGGGACTACGAGGGCGTGGGCAACGGCCCGCTGTCCGCGTTCGTCGACGCACTCGCCGCCGCCGGGATCACCGTCGACATCCTCGACTACGCCGAGCACGCGGTGCGGGAGGGCGGCGCCAGCGAGGCCGTCGCGTACGCGCGGTGCCGGGTCGGCGACGCGGTCCGCTGGGGCGCGGGCCTGGACACCTCGGTCCTGACCGCGTCCGTGCAGGCCGTCCTCGCCGCGGTGAACCGGGCGGGGGCCACGCGGTGAGCCCCGCGGCACAAAGGAATTCGCCGCCCCCCGTCCTGCACGCGGACGCCGTCACCGTCGTCCGTGACGGCCGCCCCATCCTCGAAGACATCACCCTCACCGTCCGCCCCGGCGAGCACTGGGCGCTGCTCGGCGCCAACGGCGCGGGCAAGTCGACCCTGCTCAGCCTCTGCGGCGCCGTCAGCCACCCCACGCACGGCACGGTCGAGGTGCTCGGGCGCCGCCTGGGCAGCGTCGACCTGCGCGACCTTCGGGCGTACGTCGGTCATGTGAACCCGCGCCACCCTCTGCGCTCACCGCTGCCGGTCCGTGACGTGGTCCTCACCGGGCTGACCAACAGCACAGAACCGGTGCCGCGTCGGCGTCCGACGCTCGAGCAGGAGGAGCAGGCCGACCGCCTGATCGACCTGCTGGGCCTCGCGCACCGCGCCGACGCCCGTTGGCCCACGCTCTCCCAGGGCGAGCGCGGCCGCACGCTGATCGCGCGCTCCCTGATGCCGAGGCCCCGCCTGGTGCTGCTCGACGAACCGGCCACCGGCCTGGACCTGGCCGGACGGGAACGCCTGCTCGACAGCCTGGACTCCCTGCGCGGGACCCACCCGGAACTCGCCACGGTCCTGGTCACGCACCACCTGGAGGAGCTGCCCGCCGGCACGACCCACGCGCTGCTCCTGCGCGACGGCCGCGCGCTCGCCTCCGGCGAGGTCGGGGACGTACTGACGAGCGACCGGATCAGCAAGTGCTTCGACCATCCTGTGCGGCTGGAGCGCAGGGAGGGCCGCTGGAGCGTGCGTACGCACCGCTGAGGGATATGAGGGACAGGGATGACGGAGGGCCCGGCGCAACCCATGAACCATGCGCCGGACCCTCCACCCACGACTACTTGTTCAGGCTCGCCCAGAACTCGTCGAAGGACAGCCGCTTGTCCGCGTCGCTGTCCTTCGTGCCGATGACGGCCTCGGCCACCGTCTCGGTCATGTAGAAGTCGCCCATCTTGGCCATGGCGCTCTTCCACTCGGCCGCCGTGATGAAGCCGTCGCCGTCCGCGTCGAACTGGTCGAACGTCTTGCGCGCTTCCTCGATGTCCGCCACCGGATCCACCCCTTCTTGGTGCACTACTGACGGGGGTTAGGGTAACGGCCGTCCCGGGACCAGATCACAAGGAGTACGCCCATGGCCAGTGCCTCTGCCGAGCTCGGGGCCATCCTCGACGCCGCCGCACGCGGCGATTTCCCGCCACCGGACGGCACCACCACCGTCGTACCGCAGTCCGGCCACCGCGACGCGGGCGTGATCGCCTTCACGGCGCACTCCGTCGTCTTCACCGACGAGGACCCCGGGTGGGTGCGGTCCACGCTCGCCTCGCTCGACTGCGATCCGCTGGCGGCCACCATGAGCGCGCGCTTCCACGGCGCCTTCCTGGAACGGACGGGACGTACGACGGACACCATCGACCTCCTGACCGCCGCCACCGCCCGGCCCGGCGCCCCCGACCCGCGCCTGGAGCTGCGCGAGCTGGACGACCCGGACCATCCGCGCGTCGTCCGGGCCCGCAAGCGCCGCGACGACGTACGGGTGTGGGCGGCGGCGGGCGGCGGTGTGCTGGTCCTCGGCCGGGGCGTCGCGGGCCGCTGGGAGACATCGATCGAGGTCGAGGAGGACGTACGCCACCGGGGCCTCGGCCGCGCGCTGGCGAGCGCGGCACGGCACCTCATACCGGACGGTGACGTGGTGTGGGCGCAGCAGTCACCGGGCAACGCGCGCAGCGTCCGGACCTTCCAGGCGGCGGGCTACCGCCCGGTGGGCTCGGAGGCGCTGTTCTTCGCGCCCTGACCCACGCGAATGGCCGCGCCGCAGCTGTGCCCCGCCGTCCCGCCGCGCCCCGCAGGCCCCTAGGAGGAGCCCCCTTGAACCTCGCACCCCGCCTCCGCCGCCCCGCGCCCCTCGCCCTGGTCGCCCTCACCACCGCGCTGGCGCTCGTCGGCTGTACCGCGGGGAGCGGCGCGGAGCCCGGCGGGAACAAGGACGTTGATCCCGCCGCCCGGGCCGACCTCAAGCGCTTCTACGGCCAGAGGCTGACGTGGCACCGGTGCGGCGACGGCCTCCGCTGTGCCCGCCTCACCGTGCCCCGCGACTACGCCCACCCCGAGAACGGCAAGACCTTCGTCCTGCCGGTGGCGAAGGCGGCCACGGCGGCGCCCGGTGAACGCATCGGCTCGCTCGTCTACAACCCGGGCGGCCCTGGCGCCTCCGGAGTGAGCGACCTCACGTCGGACAGCGGCGAGGTCTTCAGCGCCGGGGTGCGTGCCCGCTTCGACATCGTCTCCTTCGACCCGCGGGGCGTAGGCGGCAGCCGACCCGCGGTGAAGTGCGCGGAGGCCGACGACGAGGACGGGTCGGACGGCGCCCCGGACCCCATCAGCCCCGAGACCCGTGACCAGCGCCACCGCGCCCTCGCCGTGGCGCACGCCGGCGCCCTGGCGTGCGTGAAGGGCAGCGGCGGCATCCTGCGCCAGGTCGGCACCGAGGACGCGGCCCGCGACATGGACGTCCTGCGGGCGGCCCTCGGCGACCGGAAGCTGACCTTCATGGGCTGGTCCTACGGCACGAGCCTCGGCACCTCGTACGCCGAACAGTTCCCGCACCGCGTCCGCGCCCTTGCCCTGGACGGCGCCATCGACCCCTCCTTGACCTGGTCGGAGCGGGCCGTCAGCCAAGGTGCGGGCTTCCGCGGGGCCGTCGAGGACTACGCCGAGCACTGCGCGGACATCGCGGGGGACAGCTGCCCCGGTGTCACCCCGGAGGAGATATCGGAACTGATCGACGAGCTGTACGAGAAGGCGGCGCGCGAGCCGCTGCCGGTCACCGACGGCACGGCGTACGAAGTGGACGCGCGGACGCTGCTCGACGTCGTCACGGCCGCGATGTACAGCCCGGAGGACGACTGGGAACCCCTGTCCGACGCACTGCGCGAGGCCGCGGACGGCGACGCCACCCGCATCGCCGAACTGGCGGAGGGCCCCAGCACGGGCACCACCACCAGCACCGCCACCAGTTCCAGGACCAGCGCCGACAACGAGGACGAGGCCCTCCTCGCCGTCAGCTGCCTGGACACCCCCCACCCACGCGGCGCCCGCCCCTACTGGGACGCCCTCGCCACCGCCGACAAGGCCGCCGGCGTCTACGGCACGTCAAGCGTCGTCGACGAACTCACCTGCAAGGACTGGCCCGCCGGCACCCAGCACCCGCACCGCGTCCGCGCCGGGGACGGCGTCCCACCCGTCCTGGTCGTGGGCACCACGGGCGACCCGGCGACACCGTACGAGGAGGCGGAGAGCCTCGCGGACCAGTTCCCCGGCGGCATGCTCCTGACGTACGAGGGCGTGGGCCACACCGCGTACGGCCGCGGCAACGGCTGCGTCACGGACGCGGTGGACGACTACCTCATCGACCTGAAGCGGATCCGCCCCGACACGACCTGCTAGCCCAGCTCCTCAGCACTCGATGATGTTCACCGCGAGCCCACCCCGAGCCGTCTCCTTGTACTTGACGCTCATGTCCGCGCCGGTCTCCTTCATGGTCTTGATGACCTTGTCGAGGGACACCTTGTGGGAGCCGTCGCCCCGCATCGCCATCTTCGCGGCCGTCACGGCCTTCACGGCCGCCATGCCGTTGCGCTCGATGCACGGGATCTGGACGAGGCCGCCGACCGGGTCGCAGGTCAGGCCGAGGTTGTGCTCCATGCCGATCTCGGCGGCGTTCTCGACCTGCTCGGGGGAGCCGCCGAGGACCTCCGCGAGGGCGCCGGCCGCCATCGAGCAGGCCGAGCCGACCTCGCCCTGGCAGCCGACCTCGGCGCCGGAGATGGAGGCGTTCTCCTTGAAGAGCATGCCGATCGCGCCCGCCGCGAGCAGGAAGCGGACCACGCCCTCGTCCCTCTCCTCCTGGGAGGAGCCGCCGGGCACGAAGTTCATGTAGTAGTGCAGGACGGCCGGGATGATGCCCGCCGCGCCGTTCGTCGGGGCGGTCACGACGCGGCCGCCCGCGGCGTTCTCCTCGTTCACGGCCATGGCGTAGAGCGTGATCCACTCCATCGAGCGGGCCTGCGGGTCGCCCTCGGCGCGCAGCTGGCGGGCGGAGTTCGCCGCGCGGCGGCGGACCTTCAGGCCGCCCGGCAGGATTCCCTCGCGGGACATGCCGCGGGAGACGCACGCCTGCATGACCCGCCAGATGTCGAGGAGGCCCTCGCGGATCTCCTCCTCGGTGCGCCAGGCCTTCTCGTTCTCCAGCATCATGGCGGAGATGGACAGCCCGGACTCCTGGGCGAGCCGCAGCAGCTCGTCGCCGGTGCGGAAGGGGTACTTGAGGACGGTGTCGTCCGGCACGATCGGGTTCTCGCCCGCCGCGCCCTCCTGGTCCAGCACGGTCTCGTCGACGACGAAGCCGCCGCCCACGGAGTAGTACGTCTTCTCCAGGACGAGGGCGCCCTCACGGTCGTACGCGAAGATCGTCATGCCGTTGGCGTGGTACGGCAGGGCCTTGCGGCGGTGCAGGACCAGGTCCTCGTCGAAGTCGAAGCCGATCTCGTGCACGCCGAGGAGGTTGAGGCGTCCGCTGCTCCTGATCTCGTCGACGCGGCCGTCGGCGCTCTCCACGTTCACCGTGCGCGGCGACTCGCCCTCCAGGCCGAGCAGGACGGCCTTCGGGGTGCCGTGCCCGTGGCCGGTCGCGCCGAGCGAGCCGAACAGCTCGGCCCGTATCGCGGTGGTGTGGGCCATGAGGCCCTCGTTCTTGAGGCGGCTCGCGAACATGCGAGCGGCGCGCATCGGGCCGACCGTGTGGGAGCTGGACGGGCCGATGCCGATCGAGAACAGGTCGAAGACCGAGATGGCCACGGAGGACTCCAAGGGTTATTGGTAGACGCCGTTGTCTGCCGGGGTGGTGCAGAAATCGGGGCGTGCGCCGGGCATGAGCGGGGGCACCGCGCTCACTGTGTTCACTTCCAGTGTGCGTGGTGCCCCGACGTTACGTACGAAGGAAAGCGTACGAAACCACTACAGGTTGGGGTACAGGGGGTGCTTGTCGGCCAGGGCCGAGACCCGGGCCTTCAGGGCGTCCGCGTCGAAGCCCGGCTTGAGGGCCTCGGCGATGATGTCGGCGACCTCACGGAAGTCGTCCTCCTGGAAGCCGCGCGTGGCGAGCGCCGGGGTGCCGATCCGCAGGCCCGAGGTGACCATGGGGGGCCGCGGGTCGTTCGGGATCGTGTTGCGGTTGACCGTGATGCCGACCTCGTGGAGGCGGTCCTCGGCCTGCTGCCCGTCAAGGTCGGAGTCGCGCAGGTCCACCAGGACCAGGTGCACGTCCGTGCCGCCGGACAGGACGTCGACGCCGACGGCCTTGGCGTCGTCCCGGACCAGGCGCTCGGCCAGGATGCGGGCGCCGTCCAGGGTGCGCTGCTGGCGCTCCTTGAACTCGTCCGAGGCCGCGACCTTGAAGGAGACGGCCTTCGCCGCGATCACGTGCTCCAGCGGGCCGCCCTGGAAGCCGGGGAAGACCGCGGAGTTCAGCTTCTTCGCGAAGTCCTTGTTGCGCGCCAGGATGATACCGCCGCGCGGGCCGCCCAGCGTCTTGTGCGTGGTGGAGGTCACCACGTCCGCGTACGGCACCGGGTTCGGGTGCAGACCGGCGGCGACGAGACCGGCGAAGTGCGCCATGTCGACCCACAGGTACGCGCCGACCTCGTCGGCGATCCGGCGGAACTCGGCGAAGTCCAGCTGACGCGGGTAGGCGGACCAGCCCGCGATGATCACCTTGGGGCTGTTCTCCTTGGCCAGGCGCTCGACCTCGGCCATGTCGACCAGGCCGGCCTCGTCCACGTGGTACGGGACCACGTTGAACTGCTTGCCGGAGAAGTTCAGGCGCATCCCGTGGGTGAGGTGGCCGCCGTGCGCCAGGTCGAGGCCGAGGATCGTGTCGCCGGGCTGGGCGATCGCGAAGAGGGCGGCCTGGTTGGCGGAGGCGCCGGAGTGCGGCTGGACGTTGGCGTACTCGGCGCCGAACAGCTCCTTGACGCGCTCGATCGCGAGTCGCTCGGCGACGTCGACGTGCTCACAGCCGCCGTAGTAGCGGCGGCCGGGGTAGCCCTCGGCGTATTTGTTGGTCAGGACGGTGCCCTGGGCCTCCATGACGGCGACCGGAGCGAAGTTCTCCGAGGCGATCATTTCGAGGGTCGACTGCTGGCGGTGGAGCTCGGCGTCGACGGCGGCGGCGACGTCCGGGTCCAGCTCGTGGAGAGGGGTGTTCAGAAGCGACATCGGGGAGATCCTTAGCTGCCGGAGAACTCGGTGTACTCGTCCGCGGAGAGCAGGTCCTTCGGCTCCTCCGTGGTCCGGACCTTGAAGAGCCAACCGCCCTCGAACGGCGCGGAGTTCACCAGCGACGGGTCGTCCACGACGTCCTGGTTGGCCTCGACGACCTCGCCGGTCACCGGGGAGTACAGGTCGCTGACCGACTTGGTCGACTCCAGCTCGCCACAGGTCTCGCCCGCGGTCACCGTCTCGCCGACCTCCGGAAGCTGCACGAAGACGACGTCACCGAGCGCGTTGGCCGCGTGCTCCGTGATGCCGACCGTCGAGACGCCCTCCTGGGCGTCCGACAGCCACTCGTGCTCCTTGCTGTAACGCAGCTGCTGGGGGTTGTTGCTCATGACCTGAATTCTCCTGTACGCGGGTGGGTGCTGCGGAACGGGAAAGATGTGCGGGGGGTCACTTCTGACGCTTGTAGAACGGCAGCGCCACGACCTCGTACGGCTCGTGGGTGCCCCGGATGTCCACGCCGACGCCCGGCGTGCCCGGGGCGGCGTGCTCCGCGTCGACGTACGCCATGGCGATCGGCTTGCCCAGCGTCGGGGACGGGGCGCCGGAGGTGACCTCGCCGATGACCTCGCCGTCCGCGACCACGGAGAAGCCCGCGCGCGGGACGCGGCGGCCCGAGGCGATCAGGCCGACGAGCTTGCGCGGCGGGGCGGACTCGGCGCGCTCGGCGGCGGCCGCGAGCGCCGCGCGCCCCACGAAGGTCTCCGCCTGCGACGTCTTCTCGAACTTGACCACCCGGCCGAGCCCGGCGTCGAACGGCGTCAGCTCGGCGGTCAGCTCGTGCCCGTACAGCGGCATGCCCGCCTCCAGGCGCAGCGTGTCGCGGCAGGACAGGCCGGCCGGGACCATGCCGACGGGCGTGCCCGCCTCCATGAGCGCGTTCCACAGCTTCTCGGCGTCACCGGGAGCGACGAACAGCTCGAAGCCGTCCTCGCCGGTGTAGCCCGTGCGGGCGATCAGTGCGGGGACGCCCGCGACAGTGCCGGGCAGGCCCGCGTAGTACTTCAGGCCATCCAGGTCGGCGTCCGTGAGGGACTTCAGGATGCCGGGGGACTCGGGGCCCTGGACGGCCAGCAGCGCGTACGCGTCGCGGTCGTCGCGGACCTCCGCGTCGAAGCCGTCGGCGCGGGCGGTGAGCGCGTCCAGCACGACCTGCGCGTTGGAGGCGTTGGCGACCACCATGTACTGGGGGGCCTCGGCCTCACCGAGGCGGTAGACGATCAGGTCGTCCAGAATGCCGCCGTCCTCGGCGACGATCATGGTGTAGCGGGCGCGGCCGACACCGACGGAGCCGATGTTGCCGACCAGCGCGAAGTTCAGGAAGTCCACGGCCTCAGGGCCGGTGACGGTGATCTCGCCCATGTGGGAGAGGTCGAAGAGACCGGCCTTGGCGCGCACGGCGTTGTGCTCGTCGCGCTCGCTGCCGTACCGCAGCGGCATGTCCCAGCCCGCGAAATCGGTCATGGTCGCGCCGAGCGCCCGATGGACGCCATCGAGTGCGGTCAGACGGGGGGCAGTGCTCATGAAGGGAACTCCCAGGGCATGACGGGCGAGGTCGATCCTCCCCATCTGTCATCGGAACCTGAGAGGTTCGCCGAGAGCGTCCCGATCTTCGAGAGGATCGGGGGCCCGCCGGCTTGCACCTTGGGTGGGGCCGACGGCTGCCGGCCCGCTTTTCAGATGTGCCTCGCCCGCGCGGTACGGGGCCTGAGAGATTCAAGGGAGGGACTTGCTCCTTCGGCGCCCCAGCACGTCGTACGACGGCTGCCGGGGACTCTCCCGCGCGGATTCAAACGGCCGGTATGGAGTTGGCGGGCACATCATTGCACGCGGCGCGGGCCAGGGGGACTGGTGGTCCGACTCGCGGTCAGGGAATTCCCTTGTGCCGCATTACCTTCTCTTTACACTTGCCGGGGAAAGCAGTACGTGACCGCTATGGGGAGGCCGATCACGGTGCGCAGCAGGACGAGTGTGTACGCCACGACCACTTACGCCACAGGCAGCTACGCCACGACCACGGGAGTGGCGCTGCCGAAGCAGGCTGCCGCCCCGGTCCGGGAGGGCTGCGGCCCGCACCCCGTGGCCGTCGTCCGCGATCTGCGGCAGCGGGCCGGCCACAGCCCGCACCGCCTCACCTTCGACGAGGGCGACCTGGTCGTCGTCTCCGGGCTGCCCGGTGGCGGAAAGTCGACGCTGATGCGGCAGGCCGTGACGGGGCCCCGCATCGACTCCCAGGACACCCGGGACCGCTGGGCCCGCCGGATGCCCCGCCTGCTGCCGTACGCGGTCTACCGCCCCCTCGTCCGCCTCGCGCACTACGCGGGCCTGCGCCGCGTCCTGCGCTCCGGGGCCGGCGTCGTCGTACACGACTGCGGCACCCAGCCCTGGGTGCGCCGCTGGCTCGCCCGTGAGGCCGCCCGGCGCGGCAGGACACTGCACCTGCTGCTGCTCGACGTGCCCGCGGACACCGCCCTCCAGGGCCAGCGCGAGCGCGGCCGGGGCGTCTCCCGGTACGCCTTCGCGCGCCACCGCAGAACGGTCGGCCGGCTGGTGGGCGCCGCCGAGCGCGGCGACCTGCCGCGCGGCTGCGGCTCGGCGGTGCTCCTGGACCGTGCGGCGGCGCAGGTGCTGCGGGGGATCGCCTTCGACCGCTGAGGGCGGCCGACGCTAGGGTTCAGCCGCAGGCAGAGGGCAGCAGAGCGGTCGCGAGCAGGGGTTGGACAGATGGACTTTCCGGCGCAGGCACACGCCCATCCGTACGGCGGATGGCCGGGCAACGAACTCGAAGAGGTCCTCGCGGCCTCCCTCGGCGGCCCCGCGTCGGCGGGCGCCCGGATCGTCGAGGTCCTCGGGCGCAGCCGGATATGGATCCCGCTGCCGAACGGCGGCGGCCCCGACAGCGCCACCCTGGACCTGCCGACCCTGGAGATCGACGGGCAGGCGTACGTCCCCGTCTTCACCTCCGAGCAGCAGTTCCGCCAGGCCCTCGGCGACGCGGCGGACCGCATGGGCTGCACGGTGGCGCCCGCCGTCGAGTTCGCCCGCGGGCTCCCGCCGCAGCTGGGCATCGCGCTGAACCCGGACGGCACTGTCGGGGCCCCGCTGCCGCCGCCCGCCGTCGCCGAGCTGTGCCGGGCCGGACGCACCCCGCTGGACGGGCCCGCGGCCGGCGGCCGTGTCCGCCTCTTCGAGCCGGACTGGAAGGAGGACCCCGTGGACTTCCTGGCCGCCGCCGGCACGGAGTTCGAGGCGACGGGCGTCGTGCTCACCGCGCGCCGCTGCCTGGCCGCCATCGAGACGGACGAGCCGACCCTCTTTGTCGGCGTCGAGCTGTCCACGTGGGAGGGCGCCGCCCGCGACCTGCCGATGGAGGCCCTGGGCCGCGCCCTCGGCCGGGTCCCGGTGGGCTGGCCGGTGAACCTCGTCCTGCTCGACGTGGCGCAGGACCCGGTGGGCGACTGGCTGCGCGCCAAGGTGCGGCCGTTCTACCAGCGCCAGGCCTGAGCCCGCACCGGTCCGGGCGAGACGTTGGGCGAGTCCCTGGGCGAGACGCTGAGGCGCGTACGTCAAGTCCGCGCCCAGATCGCCGCTTAAGCTGGTTCCATGGCCCGGCCGGGCACATGTTCTCGGGTTCTTGGTGAAGGGGCGGTTACGGGTGAGTGCGTCGGGCACGGCTGCGGCCGGGCAGATCGAGCAGATGCTGCGCCAGGTGACGCCGGGGCGTTACGACGCGTACGAGGCACTGCTGCGCGCGCTCGCCGCCGACCAGGTGTGGATGCTGCTCTGGCACGGCCAGGCCGGCTCCCCCGACGCCCAGTACGGGAACATGGAGGTCGAGGGCCTCGGCTACGCCCCCTGTGTGACCTCCGCCCAGGAGCTGTCAGCCAGTGGCTGGAACCGCAGCTATGAAGTGGTGCGCGGCGTCGACGTCTCCCGCACCCTCTACCCCGACCACTACGGCCTGTGGCTGAACCCGCACGCCCCCGGCGGCGGCGTCGGCATCCCCTGGCTCGATCTGCGCCGCATCGCCACGGGCCTGGACCTGCTGCCCGCGGGACCGCTCAGGCTCACCGAGCCGAGCATCGAACTCCCCCAGTTCTACGCCCTGTTGACGCAGAACGCGCACCGCACCCCCGCCGTGCGCTCGCTGCGCCGCGCCTGGGTGCAGCCCGCGCTCGGTGCGCCGTATCTGGCCATCGGCCTCGACGTGTACGACACGTCGCCGCCGTCGGTCGACGCGGTGCGCGCGATGATGCGGCAGTCCATCGCCGCCGTCCCGGAGGGCCTGCCTGTCTCGACCGTCGCGATGTCCGACGACTACGACCCGGTCGCCATGTGGCTGCGGGCCAACGCCCGCCCGTTCTACGACCGCGAGGCCCAGGCGGCCCCGGCGCCCGCGGGCGGGTATGGCTACCCCGCGCAGTACTGACCGGTACTGAGCAGCTCGAACGGACACGATGTCCGTTCTGATGCAGGTGGGGCCCTATGGACCCCCGTGCAGTCTTGCACCCCAACTGCCCCGTGTTCGCCCCTCGTTCACTCGCGTCCGCATAACGGAACACCTCGATCAGCATCACGGTTGCGCATCCATTCCCCGTCAAGTCTGGTAACAGATCACGACGTGGATGAAGACTCCCGCTCCAGGGGCTTTCGCCCCCTGGGTACGACGGACTGATCACGTCGCTACAGCGGCAAGTGCGGGCCGGTCACCACCGGTTGAGAGGGGTCCCTGCCACGATGACGGCACCATTGCATGACACACCTGCGGACGCGGACCCGACCGAGGACGTCGCTCCCGCAGTTGGTGCAGGGGTGAAGAAGGTCGAGGGCCGTTCCCTCAAGCAGATCGCCTGGAACCGCCTGAAGCGGGACAAGGTCGCTCTCGCGGGCGGCATCACGGTGGTCGTCCTGGTCCTGGTCGCTGTCTTCGCCCCCCTGATCGTCAGCCTGCTGGGCCATCCGCCCAACGACTTCCATCAGGAGAAGCTCGACGAGCTGACGAACCTCCCCAAGGGCGCGCTCGGCGGCATGAGCAGCGACTTCCTCTTCGGGGTCGAGCCCAACAAGGGCCGTGACGTCTTCAGCCGCATCGTCTACGGCGCGCGGATCTCGCTCCTGGTGGCGTTCCTCGCCGCCATCGTCGCCGTGGTGCTCGGCACGCTGTTCGGGATCATCGCCGGTTACTTCGGCGGCTGGGTCGACGCGCTGATCAGCCGCGTGATGGACGTGCTGCTCTCCTTCCCGCAGCTGCTCTTCATCATCTCCCTCGTCTCCGTGCTCCCCGACGACCTGCTCGGCCTGACCGGCTCCAGCGTGCGCGTCGCGATCCTCGTCCTGGTCATCGGCTTCTTCGGCTGGCCCTACGTCGGACGGATCGTCCGAGGCCAGACGCTCTCGCTCCGTGAACGCGAGTACGTCGAAGCGGCCCGCAGTCTCGGCGGCGGCAAGCGCTACATCCTCTTCCGCGAGCTCCTGCCCAACCTGGTCGCCCCGATCACCGTCTACGCGACGCTGATGATCCCGACCAACATCCTCACGGAAGCGGCCCTCAGCTTCCTCGGCGCCGGTGTGCGGCCGCCGACCGCCTCATGGGGTGGCATGCTGCGCGACGCGCTCGAAACGTACGAGCACGACCCGATGTTCATGGTCTTCCCGGGTGTGACGATCTTCATCACGGTCCTGGCCTTCAACCTCTTCGGTGACGGGCTGCGGGACGCGCTCGACCCGAAGGGGACGCGTTAGAAGTCCTCGACCGACTTGCCCCTGCCGCATGTCAGGTGGCTCTATCCATGGTTCTCCGGCAGCTCAAGGCCAAGGACCGCGAATCTCGGAGGTTACGAGAAAATGCCCACAGTTTCCTCGAAACGACGGCTCACCGCTGGTGCGGCCCTCGTCGTCGCGGCGCTGGTGACCACCACGGCCTGTGGCAGCGGTGACGGTGACGGCGGTGACGGCGGCAAGGGAGCCGGTTACAACGCGGCGCTCGACAAGGTCGCCAACGCGTCCAAGAAGAAGGGGGGCACGCTGAGGATGGTCGGCAAGCAGGACCTCGACTCCGCCGACCCCCAGCGCGCCTACTACGGCATGTCGTGGGACTTCATGCGCTTCTACACCCGGCAGCTGGTGTCCTACGACACCAAGCCGGGCAAGGCGGGCACGAAGCTGGTCCCGGACCTCGCCACCTCCAACGCCAAGATCTCGGACGACGGCAAGACCTACACGTACAAGCTGCGTGATGGCCTGACCTGGGAGGACGGCTCCAAGCTGACCTCCAAGGACGTGAAGTACGGCATCGAGCGCGCCTGGGCGACGGACACCATCACCGGCGGCCCCGGCTACATCAAGCAGACGCTCGACCCCAAGAGCAAGTACAAGGGCCCTTACAAGGACACCTCGAAGCAGGGCCTCGACGCGATCGAGACGCCCGACGACCAGACCATCATCTTCAAGCTGCCCAAGCGCAACGGCGACTTCGAGCAGTTCCTGGCGATGCCGAGCGGCTCCCCGGTGAAGGCGGCCAAGGACACCAAGGCCAAGTACACCCAGCGTCCGTTCTCCTCCGGCCCCTACAAGTTCCAGCAGTACAAGGCCGGCAAGAAGATCGTCCTGGTCCGCAACGACAAGTGGAAGAAGTCCTCGGACCCGATCCGCGCGGCGCTGCCCGACAAGATCGACGTGACGATCTCCGCCAACCTGGAGGAGAACGACAAGAAGCTGATGGCGGGCGACTACGACGTCGACCTCAACGGCACGGGCATGACCCAGTCCGGCCGTGTCACTGCTGTCACGGACCACAAGGACAGCGTGGACAACATGCACACGTCCTTCGTGCGTTACGTCGCGCTCGTCCACACGGCGGAGCCCTTCAACAACGTGCACTGCCGCAAGGCAGTCTTCTATGCCACGGACTTCGCCGGACTGCAGCAGACCCGAGGAGGCAAGGTCGCGGCCGGCGACGTCGCCAACAGCACGTTCCCCGTGGCGATCCCGGGACACAGCGACTACGACCCGTACGGGGTTCTGAAGCGCAGTGCTCTGAAGGGCAAGGCCAAGGAGAAGGCAGACGCGGAGTCCCGGGCCAAGGCCAAGGACGAGCTGAAGCAGTGTGGCAAGCCGAACGGCTTCAGCACCAAGCTCACCGCCCGCAACAACAACCCGGGCGAGGTCGACGCCGCTGAGGCACTGCAGGCCCACCTCAAGAAGGTCGGCATCAACGTCGAGGTGGACGCACTGGACGGCGCCGACACCTCCAGCATCACCGGCTCGCCCTCCGTCGTGAAGAAGCGCGGCTACGGCATGACGATGAGCGGCTGGGGCCCGGACTTCCCGTCCGGCCAGGGCTACGCGCAGCCGCTGTTCGACAGCCGCTTCCTGATGCCGACCGGCAACTACAACGAGTCGCAGATCAAGGACAAGAAGGTCGACGCGCTCTTCGACAAGGCGATCGCCGAGACAGACCCGGCCAAGGCCGGCGAGATCTACAAGGAACTCGACAAGCGGATCCTCGACAACGCCGACTGGATGCCCTTCCTCTACGAGAAGAACATCACCTGGCGCGGGCCGCGGCTGACCAACGCCTACATGTCCGACGCCTACAACGGCCGTTACGACTACGTCTCGCTCGGCGTCGTCAAGTAACAAGGCTCGCATGACCCGTAGCTGATCGACTGATCGACTGATCCACACCTCTGGTCGATCGACCGTCTCACCGCCGCCGAATCCCGCCAGTCCGAAGGGCAGGTGATGGCCCGGGGCGATGGCCGGGACTCCTCACAAGGGGGTCCCGGCCACCGCCGGGCCGCGCACAGTGCTTGCTTATCTCATCCGGCGCCTGATCGCCGTCGTCATCATGGTGCTGGTCGTACTGCTCGCGACCTTCACCGTCTTCTTCATGCTGCCCAAGTGGGCGGGACAGGACATCGCCGTCCTCTTCGCCGGCAAGGCGACCGGTGCCGAGCAGATCGAGGGCATCCGGACCAAGCTGGGACTCGACGACCCGCTCCTCGTCCAGTTCTGGGACTTCATCAAGGGCATCCCGATGGGGCGCGACTACGTCAACGGCAGTGACGTCACGCACTGCCCGGCGCCCTGCTTCGGCTACTCCTTCCGCACCGAGGCTCCCGTCTGGGAGACCCTCAAGGAAGCCCTGCCCGTCACCGGCGCGCTCGCCGCCGGTGCCTGTGTGCTCTGGCTCGCCGGCGGTGTCGCCACCGGTGTGATCTCCGCGCTGCGGCGGGGCACCATCTGGGACCGGGCCGCGATGACCACCGCCCTCGCCGGTGTCTCGCTCCCCGTCTTCTTCACCGGCATGATCGCGATGGGCATCTTCGTCCACCAGCTCGGCTGGGTGAAGATCGCGGACAGCCTCAGCACCGACGACTCACCCGGCGTCTGGCTCCAGACGCTGATCCTGCCGTGGATCGTGCTCGCCTTCCTCAACGCCGCGATGTACGCCCGCCTCACCCGCGCCACCATGCTCGAAGTACTCGGCGAGGACTACATCCGCACCGCCCGCGCCAAGGGCCTCGGCGAGGTCACCGTCATCCGCAAGCACGCGCTGCGCTCCGCGATGACGCCGATCCTCACCGTCTTCGGACTCGACCTCGGTGTCCTGATGGGCGGCGCGGTGCTCACCGAATCCACGTTCAACCTGCCGGGGCTCGGTCTGGAGGCGGTCAGGGCCATCAGCAGCAAGGACCTGCCCGTCATCCTCGGCGTGACCCTGTGCGCGGCGCTCGCGATCGCCGTGGCCAACCTCGTCGTCGACCTCATGTACGCCGTCATCGACCCGCGAGTGAGGCTGGGATGACCGAACTTTCCAAGAGCGGGGCCGCGGTGGGCGAGCCCGTCGTCGGCTCGCCCGCCCCCTCCGCCTTCCTGGAGGTGCGCGACCTCAAGGTGCACTTCCCGACCGACGACGGCCTGGTCAAGTCCGTCGACGGACTCGACTTCCAGCTGGAGAAGGGCAAGACCCTCGGCATCGTGGGCGAGTCCGGCTCCGGCAAGTCGGTCACCTCGCTGGGCATCCTCGGCCTGCACACCGCCGGCCAGTACGGCTCCCGCAGGGCGCGGATCTCCGGGGAGATCTGGCTCAACGGCACGGAACTGCTGAGCGCCGCCCCCGACGACGTACGCAAGCTGCGCGGCCGCGAAATGGCGATGATCTTCCAGGATCCGCTCTCCGCGCTGCACCCGTACTACTCCATCGGCAAGCAGATCACCGAGGCGTACCGGGTCCACAACGACGTCGACAAGAAGGCCGCCCGCAAGCGTGCCATCGAGATGCTCGACCGGGTCGGCATCCCGCAGCCGGACAAGCGCGTCGACTCCTACCCGCACGAGTTCTCCGGCGGCATGCGCCAGCGGGCGATGATCGCCATGGCGCTGGTGAACAACCCCGAGCTGCTCATCGCGGACGAGCCGACCACCGCCCTGGACGTCACCGTCCAGGCGCAGATCCTCGACCTCATCCGGGACCTGCAGAAGGAGTTCGGCTCCGCCGTCATCATGATCACGCACGACCTGGGTGTCGTCGCCGAGATGGCGGACGAGCTCCTGGTCATGTACGGCGGCCGGTGCGTCGAGCGCGGCCCCGCCGAGAAGGTCTTCTACGAGCCGCAGCACCCCTACACCTGGGGCCTGCTCGGCTCGATGCCCCGCATCGACCGCGAGGAGACCGAGCGCCTCATCCCGGTCAAGGGCTCCCCGCCCAGCCTGATCAACCTGCCGAGCGGCTGCGCCTTCAACCCGCGCTGCCCCTACGCGGACATCCCCAAGGATCAGATCACCCGCCGCGAGCGCCCCGGCCTGCGCGAGGTGGCCGCCGGGCACTACTCCGCCTGCCACATGTCGCAGGAAGAGCGCACCCGGATCTGGACCGAAGAGATTGCGCCGAAGCTGTGAAAGATGACGTGAAGGGCCAGGGCCAGGAGATGACGATCCCGGCGCACACGAAGAGTCCGACCGAGCCGCTGCTCAAGGTCGACGGCCTGGTGAAGCACTTCCCCATCAAGAAGGGGCTGCTCCAGCGCCAGGTCGCGGCCGTGCAGGCGGTCGACGGGCTGACCTTCGACGTGCGCCCCGGTGAGACACTCGGCGTGGTGGGCGAGTCCGGCTGCGGCAAGTCGACGATGGGCCGGCTCATCACCCGGCTGCTCGAACCGACCGGCGGACGCGTCGAGTTCCAGGGCACGGACATCACGCACCTGAACACCGGGAAGATGCGTCCGTTCCGCCGCGACGTCCAGATGATCTTCCAGGACCCGTACTCGTCGCTGAACCCGCGGCACACCATCGGCACGATCGTCGGCGCGCCCTTCAAGCTCCAGGGCGTCAAGCCCGAGGGCGGCGTGAAGAAGACCGTGCAGGAGATGCTGGAGCGCGTCGGGCTCAACCCCGAGCACTACAACCGCTACCCGCACGAGTTCTCCGGCGGTCAGCGCCAGCGCATCGGCATCGCGCGGGCGCTCGCCCTGCGGCCGAAGCTGGTGGTGGCGGACGAGCCGGTCTCGGCCCTCGACGTCTCCATCCAGGCCCAGGTGGTCAACCTCCTGGACGACCTCCAGGACGAGCTCGGCCTGACGTACGTGATCATCGCGCACGACCTGTCGGTCATCCGGCACGTCTCGGACCGCATCGCGGTGATGTACCTGGGCAAGATCGTGGAGCTGGCGGACCGCAAGGACCTCTACTCCACGCCGATGCACCCGTACACGAAGGCGCTGCTCTCCGCCGTGCCGGTGCCCGACCCCAGGCGGCGCGGCGCCAAGAGCGAGCGCATCCTGCTCCGCGGCGACGTCCCCTCGCCGATCGACCCGCCCACCGGCTGCCGCTTCCACACGCGGTGCTGGAAGGCGACGGAGATCTGCACGACGAAGGAGCCGCCGCTGGCCGCGCTGGCCACGGGGCACCAGGTGGCGTGCCACCATCCGGAGAACGCCGAGGACCAGGCGCCCGAGGACACGAAGCTGCTCTCGGCCGCCAAGGAGGCGATCGAGGTGGTGACGGTGGTCCCCAAGGCCGAGGAGTCGGCGGCGGAGTCGCCGGCGCAGGCTCCCGCGAAGCAGGCGGAGAAGTAAGTAAGAAGGCCGCCGACGGGAGGGTGCGAGGGGATCGCACCCTCCCGTCGGCGTGTCCGGGCCCGCGTCACTCGGCGACGACGCTCCAGCGGCCCACTTCCCGGTAGGCGGAGTCACTGATCGTCTCGCCGTCGCCGGGCGTCAGCGCGTAGTGGCGGAGGTTGCCGCCCCAGTACCGCAGGATGCGGCCCAGCTCGTCGGCGGCCTTCCCGTCGAACGCGTTCTCGCCCATGTCGACCTCCAGCAGGAACTTCATGGCTTCCGTGCTCCTCCCTCTCGTACGTCGCCTGGCTTCAACCTTGTCATTGAACTTCCCTGTGAGACTTTCGGACGGGGGAGCCCCAGCGCGTAGGGTTCGAGGCCCACAAACCCTCAAGCCTGGGCGAAGGCCGCGACGAGCCCCGCCCGGCCACGGGTAAGAATGGCGCGTGCTCCAGGATCTGTTCAGCCCTTCCGTCCAGCACGCGCTCGACATCGTGGGGATCTTCGTCTTCGCGATCTCCGGCGCGCTGCTCGCCGTACGCAAGAACTTCGACGTCTTCGGCATCGCCGTCCTCGCCGAGGTCACCGCGCTGGGCGGAGGGCTCTTCCGCGACCTGGTCATCGGGGCGGTGCCGCCGGCCGCCTTCACCGACCTCGGGTACTTCATCACGCCGCTCTTCGCGGCGGCGCTGGTCTTCTTCCTCCACCCGGAGGTGGAGCGCACCCAGCTCGCGGTGAACGTCTTCGACGCGGCGGGGCTCGGCCTCTTCTGTGTCGCGGGCACGACGAAGGCGTACGACTACGGCCTCGGCCTCACCGCGTCGGCCACCCTGGGGCTCGCGACCGCGGTGGGCGGCGGTGTGCTGCGCGACATCGTCGCCAACGAAGTGCCCTCGCTGGTCCGCTGGGACCGCGACCTGTACGCCGTGCCCGCCATCGTGGGCGCCACGATGGTCGCCCTGTGCATCCGCTTCGATGAGCTGACGGCCTTCACCAGTGGCCTCGCCGTCGTGACGACGTTCGTCCTGCGGCTGCTGGCGCTGCGCTACCACTGGCGGGCGCCGCGCGCCTGGCACCGCCGGTCCACGGTGGTGGAGGCCGAGGCGGAGGAGACGCCGTAACAGGGCTCTGTCCGGACCGACAGAAAAAGCTACCGCTCAGTAATTACATGTTGTACGTTGCTGCCATGGCAACGGCAGCAACAGTTCCCGCATCGGCGCCCGCGCGCACCGGCGACAGCGAGTTCGACCGCGACACCGCGGTCACCCGGCGCGAGCCCGGCGTCTATGACACCGAGCTCTCGGCGGGGTGGACGATCATCAGCGCCGTCAACGGCGGCTATCTCCTCGCCGTCATCGGCCGCGCCCTCGCGGACGCCCTGCCGCACGCCGACCCCTTCACCATCTCGGCGCACTACCTCACCGTGTCGAGCCCCGGCCCCGCCGTGATCCGCACGGACGTGGTGCGCGGCGGCCGGTCGCTCTCCACCGGACAGGCCTCCCTCTTCCAGTACGACGAGGAGGGCCGCGAGGTCGAGCGCATCCGCGTGCTCGCCTCGTACGGAGACCTCGACGCGCTGCCCGACGACGTCCGCACCATCGCCGAACCGCCCGCGATCCCGCCGCTCGACCAGTGCTTCGGCGCCCAGGACGCCCCGGACCACCGCCCGGTGCCCGGCAGTTCCGCCATCGCCGACCGCCTCTTCCTCAAGCTGGACCCCGCCACGCTCGGCTGGGCGCTCGGGCAGCCCTCCGGCAAGGGCGAGATGCGCGCCTGGTTCGGCCTCGCGGACGGCCGCGACGCCGACCCGCTGTCGCTGCTGCTCGCGGTGGACGCGCTGCCGCCGACCGCCTTCGAGATGGGCCTCACCGGCTGGGTGCCCACCGTCGAACTGACGGTCCACGTCCGCCACCGCCCGGCCCCCGGACCGCTGCGCGTCGCGATCACCACGCGGAACCTCGCGGGCGGCTTCCTGGAGGAGGACGCCGAGGTCTGGGACAGCGAGGACCGCCTGGTCGCGCAGTCCCGCCAGCTGGCGCGGGCGCGGCTTGCCTAGGCCGCGTCGCCTGACCGTCGTAGGAGATCTTGGACGTAGGGGATTCTGGGCGTAGGGGTTCCCGGACGTAGGGGATCCTGGACGGCGTGAAAGCTGACCGGCTGCTCTCGATCCTGCTGCTGCTCCAGACCCGCGGCCGGGTGCCCGCGCACGAGCTCGCCGAGCGGCTCGAAGTCTCCGTCCGCACCATCTACCGGGACATCGAGGCCCTGTCCGCCTCCGGTGTCCCGGTCTACGCCGAGCGGGGGCGGCACGGCGGCATCGAACTGCTCGCCGGTTTCCGCACCGACGTGACGGGGCTGACCGCCGACGAGTCGCGGGCGCTGTTCGTCCTCGCCGCGCGGGGCGCGCACGCCGCGCTCGGCCTGGACGAGGCGCTGGGCTCCGCGCTGCGCAAGGTCATGGCCGCGCTGCCCGCACCGCACCGGCCCGCCGCCGAGCTGGCGAGCCGCCGCATCCTCGTCGACGCCTCGCGCTGGATGCCGGGGCCGCGGGCGAGCGTCGACCTGGAGGCGCTGCAGGACGCGGTCTTCGCCGACCGGCGGCTGCGGCTGCGCTACCGGCACAGCGGCGCCGCGGAGCCGAGGACGTACACCGTTGACCCGTACGGCCTGGTGTCCAAGGCGGGCGTCTGGTATCTCGTCGCCGACCGGCGTGGCGCCCCACGTCTCTTCCGCGCCGACCGGGTCCACTCGGCGGCCCTCACCGACGCCCCGGTCCAGCGGCGGCCGGGCGTCGAACTGGCCGACGCCTGGGCGGTGTTGAGACGCCGGGTGGAGGAGAGGCCGGGTGGTATCGCGGTGACCGCCCGGGTGCGCAGGGCCCGCTTCGACCAGTTCCTGCGCATCAACAGCCACGCGCTCGCCGAGCACCCCGAGGACGACGGCGTGAGCGAGTGGATCACGGTGCGCCTCGCGTACGAGGTGGTGGGCGCCGCCAAGATGCTGCTGCCGTTCACCCATCACGTCGAGGTGCTCTCACCGCCCGAGGTGCGCGAGGCGCTGGCGGCGGCCGCGGCGTCCATTACCGCTCTGTACGCGGGAAATCCGTGCGCGGGAAATCCGTGTGAAGGAAACGCGTCAGCTCCCCGGTGAGTTCGGCGGGCGCGTCCTCCTGTACGAGATGCCCCGCGCCGTCGATCACGCGCAGCTCGGCGCCGGGAATCGCCTTGGCCAGTTCATGGCCGCGCTCCACCGGGATCCAGGTGTCGTCGGCGCCCCAGCAGATCAGCACGGGCAGGTCCAGCTCGCCGTACCTGTCCTGGATCTCGTCGGTGTAGCGCTGGTCGTTCTGCTCGATCTGCCGGTAGAAGGCGGACCTGCCCTCGTCCGTGCACCAGGGCGCCACCAGCCGGTCGAGCACCGCCGGGTGCAGACCGCGGTGGCTCGCCGAGCCGACGTACTCGCGTACGAGGGCTTCGTGCAGGTCGGGCGGCAGCTGCGCGAAGACATCGGGGTGCGCGCCGAGGAGCCGGTAGGTGGGGGAGCCCCAGGGGGCGAGGGCCACCGGGTCGACGAGGGCGAGGCGGTCGTAGCGGGCGCCGTGCAGCAGACGTGCGCGCAGGGCGACGCAGCCGCCGAAGTCGTGGGCGAGGACGGCTGGCCGCTCAAGACCCCAGTGGTCGAGCAGCTCGGTCAGGACGCGGCCCTGCGCGGCGAGCGAGACGTCCTGCCCCTCCCGCATCTCCGATGCGCCATATCCGGCCAAGTCCCATACGTACACGCGGTGTTCACGCGAGAGGGCGCGGGCGACAGCCCGCCAGACGTACGACGAGAAGGGGGTGCCGTGCACGAGTACGACGGGCGGGGCCTCGGCGGGGCCGAGCGCGGCCCAGCGGACGGTGCCCGAGGAGCTGGGGAAGGTGCGGTCGAGGGTCCAGGTGTCGTCGGCGATCGTCATGGGCGTAGAGGGTAATTGCCCCTTACGCGGGAGTCGAGGGGCCGCTTGCGCCCCGAGGCGTTCGGTGTTCGGGGCCGCCCGGTGTTCGGGACCGACCGGTGTTCGGGTCGGTCGGTGTTCGGCGTCGATCGGTGTGAGGGATCGGCCGGTGTCAGCGCTCGTCCAGCCAGTGGCGGCGGCCGAGGCTGACGAGCCGCAGCTGCCGGCGCGCCGTGGCCGCCACCCGCTCGGCGGCCCGCGGGTCCCGCTCCGCCTCCAGGAGCGCGGACGCGGTCATGACCATGTGGTCGACGTACATCCCGGCGAGCATCAGCAGATCGTCCTCGGCCCAGCCGGCCGCCTCCGGTTCCTTGGCGAACTGATCCTTCACTTCCTCCGCGAACAGCGCGAGTTGGCCGCCTATCGCGGCGCGTACCGACTGCACGCCGCCGTGCTGCTCGCGGGCGATGAAGCGGACGTGGGCGGGGTGGGCGCGGACGTACGCGGCGATCAGTTCGACGGTGGCCGCGATGCGCTCCTCCCCGTCGTCCTCGCCCGCGCGGTCGCCGGTCGCGGAGAGCAGGGCGGTGAGCGCGGTGTGCAGGCTGCCGAGCGCCTCCTCGACGAGCGCCACGCCCAGGTCGGCCGTGTCGCGGAAGTGCCGGTAGAAGGCGGTGGGGGCGACGCCCACGGCGCGGGTGACCTCGCGCAGGCCCAGGCTGCTGAGGCTCTGCTCCTCAAGCAGCTGGAGCGCCGCGTCGAGGAGCGCCTGCCGGGTCTTCTGCTTCTGGGCCTGCCGAACGCCGGGCGTGTGACTCATGCCATGCAGTTAACAACTGTTCTCCGAGTTTTGAAAGCGCGGAGAGGAGTACTCTGTGAGTCAGTGAACAGTTGTTACCACAAGCGTTCACCGAACCGGAGGGACTCTCTCGTGATCTTCCTTGTCGCCGCCCTGCTCCTGCTGGGTGTCGCCATGGGTTCCGTGGCCCACACCCCGCTGCCGGTCACTCTCGTCGCCGCCACGGTCATCGGCGTATGGCTGGTCGTCTTCGCGATCCGCGAGCGCGGCACGCGCCACCGCTGAGCGGCCATCGCCCCAGATCCGCACGGCAACTCCACCTGCAAGGAGTCGGACCATGGCACTCACCACCGAACGCGATACTGAACCCCGTACTGAAGCCCGCACCGAGGCCCGTACTGAAACCCGTGCCGAACGCCCCACCGGACGCCGCGACACCGACGGCATGGCCGTCGCCTCCTTCGTCTGCGGCCTCCTCGGGCTGCTCGTCCTGAACATCTTTCTCGGCCCCATCGCGATCGTCCTCGCGAGCGTCGCCCTGTGGCGCGGCACCGCCCGAAGGGGCCGTGCGCTGCTCGGACTCGGGCTGGGTGTGGCCGACCTGATCGTCCTCGCCGCGCTGGTCTCGATGGACGACACCGTGTCCTGGGGTCTCGGAGGCTGATACCGCGGGGTCGTCCGGTGCCGCGCGGCTCGTAGAATCGTGCGCACCATGGCCTACCTCGACCACGCAGCGACCACTCCGATGCTCCCGGAGGCGATCGCGGCGATGACCGCGCAGATCGCCGTCACCGGCAACGCCTCCTCGCTGCACGCGGCGGGCCGCAGGGCGCGCCGTACCGTCGAGGAGGCCCGCGAGACGCTCGCCGAGTCGCTCGGCGCACGCCCCAGCGAGGTGGTCTTCACCTCCGGCGGCACCGAGGCCGACAACCTCGCAGTGAAGGGCCTGTACTGGGCCCGCCGCGACGCGGACCCGGCCCGTACCCGCGTTCTCGCCAGCCCCGTCGAACACCACGCCGTCCTCGACGCCGTCCACTGGCTCGGGGAGCACGAGGGCGCCACCGTCGAGTACCTGCCGGTCGACTCGTACGGCCGCGTCCGCCCCGACGCGCTGCGCGCGGCGATCGAGCGGAACCCCGACGACGTCGCCCTGGCCACCGTCATGTGGGCCAACAACGAGATCGGCACGATCCAGCCGGTCCGCGAACTGGCCGACGTCACCGCGGAGTTCGGCGTCCCGCTGCACGCCGACGCCGTGCAGGCCTACGGCCAGCTCCCCGTCGACTTCGGCGCCTGCGGGCTCGCCGCGATGACCGTCTCCGGGCACAAGATCGGCGGGCCGTACGGCATCGGCGCGCTGCTGCTCGGCCGCGAGTACAGCCCCGTGCCCGTGCTGCACGGCGGCGGCCAGGAGCGGCATGTGCGCTCCGGCACCCTTGATGTGCCCGCCATCGCCGCCTTCGCCGTCGCCGGGGAGTACGCCGCCGAGCACCGCGAGCGGTTCGCCGCCGGGATCGGCGCGCTCCGCGACGAGCTGGTGGCCGCGGTCCGCTCGGCGGTCCCCGAGGCGATCCTCGGCGGCGACCCGTCGCCGGGGGGCCGACTGCCCGCCAACGCGCACTTCACCTTCCCCGGCTGCGAGGGCGACTCCCTGCTGCTGCTGCTCGACGCGCAGGGCATCGAGTGCTCCACGGGGTCGGCGTGCACGGCGGGCGTCGCCCAGCCCAGCCACGTCCTGCTCGCCACGGGCACCGACCCCGACCTGGCGCGCGGCACGCTCCGCTTCTCCCTCGGCCATACGTCGACCAAGGCGGACGTCGACGCGGTGGCCGCGGCGATCGGCCCCGCGGTGGAACGGGCGCGGTCGGCGGGGCTGAGCTAGGCCTTCTTCGCGGTCTTCCCGGGCCCCTCGCGCGCGGCGGCCCGCACCAGGCGCATGTACCGGTCCCAGTCCCAGTGCGGGCCGGGATCCGTGTGGTCCGTGCCCGGCACCTCGACGTGTCCGACGATGTGCTCGCGGTCCACCGGGATGTCGTACCGCTCGCATATCCCGGCGGTCAGCGCGGCGGAGGCGGTGTACATCTTGTCCGTGAACGACGACTTCTTGTCGACGAAGCCCTCGTGCTCGATGCCGATGCTGCGTTCGTTGTAGCTCCTGTTGCCCGCGTGGAACGCCACGTCAAGCTCGCGGATCATCTGGGCGATGTGCCCGTCCCTGCGGACCACGTAGTGCGCGGCGGCGCCGTGCCCCGGATCCTTGAAGACGCGCAGCGCCGTGTCGTAGCCCCCCTGGACGACGTGGATGACGACGCGGTCGATGTCGTAGTCGTCGGGGCGGTCCGCGCGCCGCCAGTTGTAGTCCGACGCGGCTATCCACTGGGCGCCGCGGGCGTCGACCTCGCCCTCCTTGCGCTTCTTGACCACGCCGGGCATCCGCCACCACAGCCGCCCAAGATCGTCCCGGGCGAGCATGGCCGTGCCGGCGGCGGCCACGCCACCGCCGATGAGCAGGGTGCGCCGGCTGACTCCGCGGCTTCCCGGCTTCTGCCCCTCTGGTTCCCCCATATGATCGTCAACGCTTACTCACGGGCATCCGGTTCCCGCGGGCCCGTACTCTGTTAGAGCTATGACTTTGACCGAGACCCCGCAGCCCTCCCCGCGCCCCCTCCGTGTCCTGGCCGCCATGTCCGGCGGCGTGGACTCCGCCGTCGCCGCCGCCCGCGCCGCCGAGGCGGGACACGACGTGACGGGAGTGCACCTCGCGCTCTCGGCGAACCCGCAGTCTTTCCGCACGGGCGCGCGGGGCTGCTGCACCATCGAGGACTCACGCGACGCCCGCCGCGCCGCGGACGTCATCGGCATCCCGTTCTACGTGTGGGACCTCGCCGAGAGGTTCCGCGAGGACGTGGTCGACGACTTCGTCGCCGAGTACGAGGCGGGGCGCACGCCCAACCCGTGCCTGCGCTGCAACGAGAAGATCAAGTTCGCCGCGCTCCTGGACAAGGCCCTGGCGCTCGGCTTCGACGCGGTGGTGACCGGCCACTACGCCACGGTCGTCGTGAACGACGACGGCACGCGCGAGCTGCACCGCGCCTCCGACATGGCCAAGGACCAGAGCTACGTCCTCGGGGTCCTGGACGACCGTCAGCTCGCCCACGCGATGTTCCCCCTCGGTGACACGCTCACCACCAAGGAGGAGATCCGCGCGGAGGCCGAGGAGCGCGGCCTCGCCGTCGCCAAGAAGCCCGACAGCCACGACATCTGCTTCATCGCCGACGGCGACACCCAGGGCTTCCTCGCCGCCCGCCTCGGCAAGGCGGAGGGCGACATCGTGGACGAGTCCGGGGAGGTCCTGGGCACCCACGAAGGGGCGTACGGCTACACGATCGGCCAGCGCAAGGGCCTGCGGATCGGCACCCCGGCCCCCGACGGCAAGCCGCGGTACGTCCTGGACATCTCCCCGGTGAACAACACCGTGACGGTCGGCCCCGCCGCCGCCCTGGACGTCACCGGCCTGACCGCCATCAAGCCCCGCTGGTGCGGGGCGGCCCCCTCCGGCCCCGGCACGTACACGGCGCAGCTGCGGGCCCACGGCGGCGAGACGCCGGTGACCGCCGAACTCGTCGACGACGCCCTGCACGTCTCCTTCGACGAGCCGGTCCGGGGCGTGGCCCCCGGCCAGGCGATCGTGCTGTACGACGGCACGCGCGTGGTGGGCTCGGCGACGATCGCCACTACGGAGCGGGCCGCGGCGGCGGTCTGACCGGGCCCCGCGCGGTCGAAGGCCCGCACACCGGTCACTCGAAGGCGGACGCCGCCTTGAGGCTCCGCACCAGCGCCCCCAGCGCGGCCCGGTCCGTCGTCAGTACGTCGGCCGGGCTGTCGCTTTCGCGGAGGGCGATGCCCTCGGGGGCGGTCGCGGCTATCTCGACACAGTTGTTGCCGCCCTCCTCGGAGAACGACGACTTGAGCCAGTGCAGCTCGGGCAAGAGACGTACCTCTCAAAGGTCGCGGATGACCGAACGGATGGCGTCCTGGGACGCCGACGCTCCCAACGCTACCTTCTCGATGAGGTTCAGGCGCTTGCGGAAGTTCTCCAACTGCGTCGGTGAATCAAGGAACACGGCGCCGCTGGGGGAATCCATGTGAACTGTGTCCAAGTGAGGCTCCGCTGCTTCCGCGTACATGAGCGACTCACCTGCCATGGGGAAGCCCCCAGCAGTGAACGGGATGACCAGGAAGGTCACGTTCTCGCGGTCGCTCGACTCCAGCAAGTGAGTCAACTGCTCGCGCGATACCTTCGGGCCTCCGACCTGGATGCGCAACGCCGCCTCGTGGATGATCCCGATGTACGGCACGCAGTCGTCACTGGTGACGACGCGCTGGCGTTCCAGCCGGTGAGCGACGCGAAGCTCAACCTCCACACACCGCGCCAGCGCGAACACCGGTACCCGGGGCCCGCATTCACGTCCACACGCTCCCCAGAGCGCCCCGCACCAATGGAGGTGCCGCGTGAGTTCATCCCTCGACGTCCAACCCGATGACCCGTACTCCCAGCCCTCGCCCCCTGGGCCCCGCCCTCTCCCCTTCACCGCCCCCTGGACCTACGAACTCCACTTCCCCTGCGACCCCCGTGGCCCCGCGATCGCCCGTCTCACCCTCCGCGCAGTCCTCACCGCGCATCACCTCACCGAACTGGCCGACAGCGCCGAGCTGTTGACCACCGAGCTCGCCACGAACTCCGTGCGGCACACCAAGGGCCCCGCCTCCGTACGCCTGCACTGGCTCTGTCCCGTGCTGCGCGTCAGCGTGTGGGACATGAGCCCCGACCTGCCCTCGCTCGCCCCGCCCTCACCCGTGAGCGTCCACGCGGACAGCGGCCGGGGCCTGGTGATCCTGGACACCGTGGCCGACCGCTGGGGCGGGTGTGCCATAGGGGAGGGGCCGTACGGGCCGGGCGGCAAGACCATGTGGTTCGAGCTGGCCCTCCGTCAAACGCCACCGCCCGCCCTCGTGGCCTGATCAGCAGCCCAGTTGATCAGCGGACCCGCAGGACGATCTTGCCCTGCGTGCGGCCCTGCTCGCCGTACGCGTGTGCCTTCGCGGCGTCCTCCAGGGGCAGCACCGTATCGATCTCCACGCGGAGCTTGCCCTCGTCCACCAGGCGGGCGATCTCCAGGAGGCCCAGGCGGTCCGGCTCTACGACCGTCCAGCCGGTGCGCACGCCGAGTTCCCGCGCGCGGTCGGCGTCCGGCAGGCCGCCCGGGTCGGGCAGCGTCACCAGGTGGCCGCCGGGGCGCAGGACGGCCAGGGAGCGCGTGCCGTACTCGCCGCCCACGCCGTCGAGGACCACGTCCACGTCGCTGACCGCCTCGGCGAAGTCCACGCGCGCGTAGTCGACGACTTCGTCCGCGCCGAGCCCCCGCAGGAACTCGTGCTTCTCCTCGCGGGCGGTTCCGATGACGTACGCGCCCCGCGCCTTGGCGATCTGCACGGCGAGGTGTCCCACGCCGCCGGCGGCCGCGTGGATCAGCACCCGCTGCCCGGCGCGCAGCCCGGCCGTCTCGATGAGGCCCTGCCAGGCGGTGAGCGCCGCGAGGGGCAGCGCGGCGGCCTGGATGTGGTCGATGCCCGCGGGCTTGGGCGCGAAGCGCCGGGCGGGCGCGGCCACGTACTCGGCGTACCCGCCCGTCTGCTCCGGGAAGCGGGGCATCCCGAACACCTCGTCGCCGGGGGAGTACAAGGTCACTCCCGGGCCCACCTCCTCGACGACGCCCGACACGTCGTAGCCGAGTATTGGAGTCTCTCCCCAGGTGCCGAAGGCGCCCTCCGCGCGGGTCTTCCAGTCGACGGGGTTGACGCCCGCGGCGTGCACCCGGACCAGGATCTCGGTGAGGCCCGGCTCGGGGCGCTCCACCTCCACGGGGACCAGGTTCTCGGGGGCGCCCCAGGCGCGGGGGCTGACGGCACGCATCTTCATGGTTTTCCTCTTTCGGAAGCGGCTGATGGGGCCAAGCGTGCGTCGGGACGCCGAATCATGGTGATGGCAGTTTGGCCATGATGTGACAGGATTCGGCCATGGGCCGGAACGACCGCGAAAGTGACCGCAGCAGCGACTGCGGCAGTGACCGCAACAGCGACCTCGGTGGCGCACATCGAGTGGTCGTCCTTGCTCTGGACGGTGTCTACGCCTTCGAGCTGGGCATCCCGTCGCGGGTCTTCGGCGCCGCGGTCGACGACCGGGGAAAGCCGCTCTACGACGTCGTCGTCTGCACGGTGGACGGGCGTCCGGTGCGGACGGACTCCGGGTTCACGGTGGCGGCCGAGCACGGCTCCGAGGCCCTGGCGCGGGCGGACACCGTGGTGATCGCGCCGACCCACCGCTTCGATCACGGGATGGAGGGCGACGACCTGCCGGAGCCGGTGGCCGCCGCCCTGCGGCGGATCAGGCCCGGCACCCGCATCGTGTCCTTCTGCAACGCCTCGTACGTCCTCGCCGCCGTAGGTCTCCTCGACGGGCGGCCCGCGACGACGCACTGGCACGCCGCCCACGACTTCCAGCGGTCCTTCCCCAGGATCAAGGTCGACGCGGACGTGCTCTTCGTGGACGACGGCGACGTACTCACCGCGGCGGGCGTCGCGGCCGGCATCGACCTCTGCCTCCACCTCGTACGCCGCGACCACGGCGCCGCCGTCGCCAACCACGTCGCCCGTCTGTGCGTCGTACCGCCCTGGCGCGAAGGCGGCCAGGCCCAGTACATCGAACGGCCCGTCCCCGAGCCCACGCTCGCCACGACGGCCGCCACGCGCGCGTGGGCCCTCGAACGGCTCCAGGAGCCTCTGTCCCTGGGCGAGCTGGCCGCCCACGCGAGCATGAGCCTGCGAACCTTCACGCGCCGCTTCCAGGAAGAGGTCGGCATGCCTCCCGGGCGCTGGCTGACCGCTCAGCGCATCGAGCTGGCCCGCCAGCTCCTGGAGTCGAGCGATCTGCCAGTGGACCTGGTCGCCCACCGGGCGGGGTTCGGCACCGGCAACTCCCTGCGCCAGCACATGCGCGCGGTGCTCGGCGTCTCACCGGCCGCCTACCGCAAGACGTTCGCCGCCGCCGTCCGGTGACTGGCCCTGTTGCCCCCGTGGCTATCCCTGCTGTGCGGTGATCTCCGCGTCGTAGAAGCAGTAGTGGTCCTTGACGGCCGCCACCTCCGGCTTTGGCTCCCGGTACGCCCACACCGCGTCCCGCGCGCCCGGCAGCGACCAGTAGGAGGCCGTGCCCTTGAAGGGGCAGTGCGTGGTCGTCGCGGACGGCGTCAGCAGGTCCGTACGCACGTCCTCCGGAGGCAGGTAGTGGCGTACGGGGTAGCCCGTCTCGCGCAGAAGCAGCGGGCGGCGGCTCTCCGCCACGACCTGGCCGTCGTGCACCACGCGCACATGGTCCGTGCCCTGCTCGACAGTGATCCGGTGTCCTTTGGTCACGACGTGCCCTCCTCGACGGTGCTGTCAGTGTCGGACCGTACCGTGGGCGCATGAACATCTGCGTCTTCCTCTCCGCCGCCGACCTCGACGACCGCTACACCCGCCCGGCCCGGGAGTTCGCCGAACTGCTCGGCAAGGGCGGGCACACCCTGGTGTGGGGCGGTTCCGAGAGCGGCCTGATGAAGGTCGTGGCGGACGGCGTCGACGAGGCGGGCGGGCGGCTCGTCGGTGTCTCCGTCGACTTCCTCGCGGCCAAGGCCAGGGTCGTCAGCGAGCCCCACGAGATGGTGATCGCACGCGACCTCGCCGAGCGCAAGGCGCTCCTCCTGGAGAAGGCCGACGCGATCGTGATCATGGTCGGCGGCACCGGCACGCTCGACGAGGCCACCGAGATCCTGGAGCTCAAGAAGCACGGCAAGCACACCAAGCCGGTGGTCCTGCTGAACTCGGCTGGCTTCTACGACGGCCTCAAGGAGCAGTTCCGGCGCATGGAGGACGAGGGCTTCCTGCCCCTGCCGCTGACCGACCTGGTCTTCTTCGCCGAGGAGCCGGTGGGCGCCCTGGCCTACCTGGAGGAATCACACGGCACCCGGTGATGCGAGCATGGCGGGTATGGCAACACATGTGATCACCGGGGCCGGCTCCGGCATCGGCGCGGCCGTCGCCCGCCGCCTGCACGCACGCGGCGACGACCTCGTCCTGCACGCGCGGGACGCGGGCCGCGCCAAGGAGCTCGCCGCCCAGTTCCCCGGGGCGAGCACGCTCGTGGGCGACCTGTCCGAGCCCGACAAGCTCTCCTGGGCCTTCGGGCACCAGTCGCTGCCCGCGCGCGTGGACTCCCTCCTGCACATCGCGGGCGTCGTCGACCTCGGCCCGGTCGGTGAGCTGACCCCCAAGGCCTGGCGCCACCAGCTCAACGTCAACCTCATCGCCCCCGCCGAGCTGACCCGCCACTTCCTGCCCCAACTCCGGCTCTGCCAGGGGCATGTGGTCTTCGTCAACTCGGGCGCGGGCCTGACCGCCAACGCCGACTGGTCCGCGTACGCCGCCTCCAAGCACGGCCTGAAGGCGCTCGCCGACTCCCTGCGCCAGGAGGAGCACGGCAACGGCGTCCGCGTCACCTCGGTCTACCCCGGCCGCACGGCGAGCGCCATGCAGGTCAAGGTGCACCAGCAGGAGGGCAAGGAGTACGACCCCTCCCGCTTCATCGACCCCGAGTCGGTCGCCACCACGATCGTCATGGCCCTGGACCTGCCGCGCGACGCGGAGGTCAACGACCTGACGGTGCGGCCGGGCCGATGAGCGACACGTTCACCGACGACACGTTCACCTGGGGCCCGGCGACCGGCGTCGGGTCCATGCCCGGCGGCGATGCCCGCGAGGCCGCGAAGACCGTCACCGGCAGCTTCGACGGGCCCGAGGAGGGCATCCCGTACCTCGCCGAGCTGCCCGCGCGCGGACCCGGCGCCGACATGATCGGCCGCACCGCCGGCCTGCTCGTCGACCTGTACGCGCGCGTGGAGCCCAGCGGCTGGCGCATCGGTGACCGCCCCGGGCGCGACACCAAACGGGCCAGGGCCTGGCTCGGCGAGGACCTCGACGCCCTGGAGGAGTTCACCCAGGGGTACGAGGGACCGCTGAAGGTCCAGGCCGTCGGCCCCTGGACGCTCGCCGCCGCCCTGGAGCTGCGCAACGGCGAGGCCGCCCTCTCCGACCAGGGCGCCTGCCGCGACCTCGCCGGATCGCTCGCCGAGGGCCTGCGCGAGCACCTCGCCGACGTGCGCCGCAGGGTGCCGGGCGCCCAGGTGGTGCTGCAGCTCGACGAGCCCTCGCTCATCGCCGTGCTGCGCGGCCACATCAAGACCGCCAGCGAGTACCGCACCCACCGCGCCGTGGACCGGCAGGTCGTGGAGGACACCCTGCGGGACGTCCTGGCCGTCCAGGAGGGGTACGGCCCCACGGTTGTGCACTCCTGCGCGCCGGACGTGCCGTTCGCGCTGCTGCGCCGCGCCGGCGCCCACGCGATCTCGTTCGACGCCTCACTTCTCACCGAGCGTGACGACGAGGTGATCGGCGAGACCGTCGAGGGCGGCACGAAGCTCTTCGCCGGTGTGGTGCCGGGCGTGGACGGCCGATTGTCAGACCCTGCCGGTAGCGTCATGGGTGTCAGGACGTTGTGGCGCAGGCTGGGGCTGAATCCGGGATCGCTCGCGGAGTCGGTCACGGTCACTCCGTCGTGCGGACTCGCGGGGGCTTCACCCGCGTACGCGCGCGCGGCGCTCGCCCACTGCGTCAAAGCGGCGAGATCGCTAGCAGACAACCCTGAGTAATTGGGTATGACGTAACGGGAGGACGAAACGGTGGCTGTCGAACAGCAAGGCTCTGTGCCCGCCGAGGCACGGGATCACCATGCCCGGCTGGCCGAACAGATCGAGGAGCACCGCTTCCGGTACTACGTGAAGGACCAGCCGGTCGTCAGCGACGCCGAGTTCGACAGGCTCCTGCGTTCCCTCGAAGCCCTGGAGGAGGAGTATCCGGAGCTGAGGACGCCGGACTCACCCACCCAGAAGGTCTCCGGTTCGTACGAGACGGAGTTCACGGCGGTCGAGCACCGCGAGCGCATGCTCTCCCTCGACAACGCCTTCGACGACGAGAAGCTCGCCGCCTGGGTGGACCGCGTCGCCAAGGATGTCGGCACCCCGGACCACCACTTCCTGTGCGAGCTGAAGGTCGACGGCCTCGCCGTCAACCTCACGTACGAGCACGGCAGGCTGACCCGCGCCGCCACCCGCGGCGACGGCCGCACCGGCGAGGACATCACGCCGAACGTCCGCACGATCGCCGACATCCCGCAGCGCCTCAAGGGCGACCGCGTCCCCGCCCTGGTGGAGATCCGCGGCGAGGTCTTCTTCCCGATGGAGAAGTTCGACGAGCTGAACGCCCGCCTGGTGGATGCGGGCGACAAGCCCTTCGCCAACCCGCGCAACGCGGCGGCGGGTTCGCTGCGCCAGAAGGACCCGCGCGTCACCGCCACCCGCCCGCTGCACATGGTCGTGCACGGCATCGGCGCCCGCGAGGGCTTCGACATCGACTGCCTCAGCCACGCCTATGAGCTGCTGCACGAGTGGGGCCTGCCCACCGCCCAGCACAACAAGGTCGTCGACGACCTCCAGGGCATCCAGGACTTCATCGCGTACTTCGGAGAGCACCGCCACTCCGTGGAGCACGAGATCGACGGCGTCGTCGTCAAGCTCGACGAGATCCCGCTCCAGGGCCGCCTCGGCTCCACCTCGCGCGCCCCGCGCTGGGCGATCGCCTGGAAGTACGCGCCCGAGGAGGCCAACACCAAACTCATCAACATCCGCGTCGGCGTCGGCCGCACCGGCCGCGTCACGCCGTACGCCCAGGTGGAGCCCGTCACCGTCGCGGGCTCCGAGGTCGAGTTCGCGACCCTGCACAACCAGGACGTGGTGAAGAAGAAGGGCGTCTTCATCGGCGACACGGTCGTCATCCGCAAGGCCGGTGACGTCATCCCGGAGATCCTCGGCCCCGTCGTGGACCTGCGGGACGGCACCGAGCGGGAGTTCGAGATGCCCGCCGAGTGCCCCGAGTGCGGCACGGCGCTGCGGCCCATGAAGGAGGCCGACATCGACCTCCGCTGCCCCAACGCCCAGTTGTGCCCGGCCCAGTTGCGCGAACGTCTCTTCTACCTCGCGGGCCGCAAGTCCCTGGACATCGAGAACTTCGGGTATGTCGCCGCGGCCGCGCTGACCAGGCCCCTGGAGCCCGCCGAGCCGCCGATCCTCGACGAGGGCGACATCTTCGACCTGAAGGTCGAGGAGCTGCTCCCCATCAAGTCCTACGTCCTCGACCAGGACTCCGGTCTGCCCAAGCGCGACCCCAAGACCGGCGAGGAGAAGGTCGTCACCTTCTTCGCCAACCAGCAGGGCGAGGCGAAGAAGAACACCCTCGCCATGCTGGAGAACATCGCGGCGGCCAAGGAGCGCCCGCTCGCCCGCGTCCTCACGGGGCTCTCGATCCGGCACGTCGGCCCGGTGGCCGCCGAGGCGCTGGCCCGCGAGTTCCGCTCCATCGACCGCATCGAACAGGCCACCGAGAAGGAGTTGTCGGACGTGGCGGGCGTGGGCCCGATCATCGCCGCCTCCCTCAAACAGTGGTTCACCGAGGAGTGGCACCGCGAGATCCTCCGCAAGTGGCGGGCGGCCGGGGTGCGCATGGAGGAGGAGTCGAGCGGCGAGGACGAGGGCCCCCGCCCCCTGGAGGGCCTCACGGTCGTCGTCACCGGAACGCTTGAGCACTACACCCGGGATGGCGCGAAAGAGGCGCTGCAGACCCGGGGCGCGAAGGTGACCGGTTCCGTTTCGAAGAAGACATCCTTCGTGGTCGTGGGGGACAACCCGGGTTCGAAGTACGACAAGGCGATGCAGGTGAAGGTTCCGGTTCTCAACGAGGAAGGCTTCGTTGTGCTGCTGGAACAGGGACCGGACGCGGCGAGGGAAGTCGCGCTCCCGACCGGGGAGTAGCGGTTGAAGGCCACCCGTTCAGCGCATACCAGATGCATACGGGTGGCCGGGTCGCATTCGGGCAACCGTAGTCGACCGCTGCCCGTGGAAGCCTTCTGCGGCCTACTGTTGAGGTGTGCGCCTGCCGTGCCCCGCTGCGAACGGGGTATCTCCTGCTCAACAAGAGCATGGAAGGGGGCATCCCCTGCTCGGCACGAGTTCGGGAGCAGTGCATCCCCTTGCTCGTCGAGAGCACGGGGACGGATTTTCGGACCCGGCCGCCTTTGGGCCGAGTCCGTTTGGCGTGGGCACCGCCGGCTGTGAGAGGGACGGGAATGGAACCGACCGAGAGCGCCGCCCCGGACTCACCGCTGCGCGCGCGCCGGTGGCGCGCGCCGGGCACCTGGCTGCGCGGCCGCCGGACCGTGCGGACCGCCGACCCGGGCACCACGGGCGGGACGGCGCCCGGGGCGCTGAGCACCGTCATCGAACCCCGCGAGCGGGCCTGGACCGCCCCTCCCACCGGACGCGGCACCGAGAGCGCCGTGGCCCTGGTGGGCGGCCCCACCGAGGAGGACCCCCGCGACCCCTGGCCGCTGCTGCCCGTCCTGGTCGTCACGGCGGCCGCGATCCTGCTGGGCACGGGCTTCTTCCAGGCCTTCACGGGCCGGCACACGCTGTTCCCCTCCGGCACGGCCGGCTGGTCCCTAGCCGTCCTCACCGGACTCATCGTCGGCCACCTCGTCGCCCTCGGCCGGGACCGCTGGTGGGGCGGCACGGGCTCCGGCGGAGCGCTCACCGTCGCCGTACTCCTGCTGTACGGCTGGGTGCCCGCCGGAATGGTCAGCCTCACCGTCGTCGTCCTCGTCGGTGTCGCGCGCAGACACCGCTGGCGCCAGGGCGTGCTGCACGGCGCGGTCGACATCCTCGGCATCGGCGCGGGCGCGCTCACCCTGACCGCGTTCGGCACCTCACCGACGGCCGAATCGCCCTGGCTGCCCGAGACCTGGGACCTGTACACCGCCCCCGAAGTGGCCCTGGTCGCCGTCGCCTACCTCGTCGTCACCCGCGTACTGCTCTGGTACGTCCACGCGCCGCGCACCGGCGCCCTGCCGACCGTCACCCGAACGGCCCTGGTCAGACAAGGTCTTCTCGGTATCGCACTGCTCGGCATCGCACCGCTGATCTGTGTGGTGGCCATCTCCCTGCCGATCCTGCTGCCCCTCTTCGCGATCCCGCTGGTCGCGCTCGACTCCACCCTGTGGATCGCCCGCGCCCGGGCGGAGGAGCAGCTGAGGGACCCGCTCACCGGACTGCCCAACCGGCAGTGGCTGCTGGAGCGGACCTGGACGGCACTCGACGACGCCGAGCGGATCGGGGCACGGTCCGCCCTGATGCTGATCGACATGGACCGCTTCCGGTCGGTCAACGACACCCTCGGGCATCTCGCCGGTGACCGGCTGCTGCTGCAGATCGCGGACCGGCTGCGGCTCGCGCTGCCGCGCGGCGCGGAGGCGGCCCGGCTCGGCGGCGACGAGTTCGCCGTGCTGCTCCCCATCGCCGACTCCACGACGTCCGCCACGCGCGTGGCACGCCAACTGGTCGCGGCCCTCGGCTCACCGCTCGACCTCGACGGCCTCACCCTCGTCCTGGAGGCCAGCGCGGGCCTCGCCGTCTTCCCCGACCACGCGCTCGACGCGGAAGGGCTCCTGCGGCGGGCGGACGTGGCGATGTACCAGGCGAAGAGGGACCGCACGGGCGTCGAGGTGTACGAGTCCAAGCGGGACTCCAACACCCCGGACCGGCTCGGACTCCTCGGCGACCTGCGGCGGGCGCTGGACGCGGGCGACGTCGAACTGCACTACCAGCCCAAGGTCCGCTTCGACGGCAAGGTCGCGGGCCTCGAAGCGCTGGTGCGCTGGGTGCACCCCGAGCGCGGCAAGGTGCCGCCGGACGAGTTCATCGCCATCGCCGAATCGTCCGGCCTCATGCCGCACCTGACGGAGTACGTCCTGGAGTCGGCCCTCGGCCAGGTGGCCAAGTGGCAGGCGCAGGGCCTGAAGGTCCCGGTCGCCGTCAACGTCTCGCCGCGCGACGTCCACACGCCGGGCTTCGCGGGCGCGGTCGCGGCGCGCCTGGCCCGGCACGGGGTCCCCGCGGGGGCGCTCCAGCTGGAGATAACGGAGCACGTGCTCCTGGAGGACCCGCAGCGCGCCGCGGACACCCTGGCCGGTCTCACCGGCCACGGCGTCAAGATGTCGCTCGACGACTTCGGCACGGGGTACTCCTCGCTGGTCCACCTGCGGCGGCTGCCCGTCAGCGAGCTGAAGATCGACCGTTCCTTCGTGGCGCGGCTCGCCGTCGACAACGAGGACGCGGAGATCGTCCGCTGCACGGTCGACCTCGCGCACTCGCTGGGGCTGCTCGTCGTCGCCGAGGGCGTCGAGGACGACGAGACGTGGGAGCGGCTGCGGGACCTCGGATGCGACGCGGTCCAGGGCTGGCTGGTCGCCGCGGCGATGCCTCCGGAGGAGACGACCGCGTGGCTGCGGGCGCGGGGGTCCCGCGGATGGCGGCGCCCCGTGGACCTGGCGGCGGAGGAGGCGGCGCTTGCTGAAGGCTCCGACGTGGGGGAGTCCTCGGGGCACGTGGTCAAGTAGCCGTCCGGTGGCTCTCCGGCCGGGCTCGGTCCGGCGCGCGGCGCCGCGGGTGGGGCGGCCGCCGGGCGCCCTGCCGGACGCCCTCGGGGAAACCGTTTAACGGCCATGCCACCCCGACCCATAGGATTGGGGCCACAACCCGCAAACTCACCCCTGAGGATCGCCGCATGCCTGGCATCACGCGCGAGGAGGTCGCCCACCTCGCCCGCCTTGCACGTCTGGAGCTGAAGGCCGAGGAGCTCGACCACTTCGCCGGACAGCTCGACGACATCATCGGCGCGGTCGCCCGCGTCTCGGAGGTCGCCGACCAAGACGTACCGCCGACCTCGCACCCGCTGCCGCTGACGAACGTCATGCGCGCGGACGAGGTCCGTCCGTCGCTCACCCCCGAGCAGGCGCTCTCGGGCGCCCCCGCCCAGGAGCAGCAGCGTTTCAAGGTGCCGCAGATCCTGGGGGAGGACTAAGAACATGACGGACATCATCAAGCTCACCGCCGCCGAGATCGCGTCGAGGATCGCCTCCGGCGAGCTGACGGCCGTCGAGGTCACCGAGGCCCACCTGGCCCGTATCGACGCCGTCGACGAGAAGGTGCACGCCTTCCTGTACGTCGACCGTGAGGGCGCCCTCGCGCAGGCCCGCGCCGTCGACGAGAAGCGCGCCAAGGGCGAGAAGCTCGGCCCGCTGGCCGGCGTCCCCGTCGCGCTCAAGGACATCTTCACCACCGAGGGCATCCCGACCACGGTCGGTTCCAAGATCCTCGAGGGCTGGATCCCGCCGTACGACGCGACGGTCACCAAGAAGCTGAAGGCCGCCGACGTCGTCATCCTCGGCAAGACCAACATGGACGAGTTCGCCATGGGGTCCTCCACCGAGAACAGCGCCTTCGGCCCGACCGGCAACCCCTGGGACCTCACCCGTATCCCCGGCGGCTCCGGTGGCGGCTCCGCCGCCGCCCTCGCCGCCTACGAGGCCCCCCTCACCCTCGGCACGGACACCGGCGGCTCCATCCGCCAGCCCGCGGCCGTCACCGGCACGGTCGGCGTCAAGCCCACCTACGGCGGCGTCTCCCGCTACGGCATGGTCGCCTTCTCCAGCTCCCTGGACCAGGGCGGCCCCTGCGCCCGCACCGTCCTCGACGCCGCGCTGCTGCACGAGGCCATCGCCGGCCACGACGAGCTGGACTCGACGTCCATCGACGCCCCGGTCCCGCCGGTCGTCGAGGCGGCGCGCAACGGCTCCGTACAGGGCATGCGCGTAGGCGTCGTGAAGCAGTTCTCCGGCGAGGGCTACCAGGCCGGTGTCGTCCAGCGCTTCAACGAGTCCGTCGAGCTGCTCAAGTCGCTCGGCGCCACCGTCGTGGAGCTGGACTGCCCCTCCTTCGACCTGGGCCTGTCCGCGTACTACCTGATCGCGCCCTCCGAGTGCTCCTCGAACCTCGCCCGGTTCGACGCCATGCGCTACGGCCTGCGCGTCGGCGACGACGGCACGAAGTCCGCCGAGGACGTCACCGCGCTCACCCGCGAGGCCGGCTTCGGCGACGAGGTCAAGCGCCGCATCATCCTGGGTACGTACGCGCTCAGCTCCGGCTACTACGACGCGTACTACGGCAGCGCCCAGAAGGTCCGTACGCTCATCACGCAGGAGTTCGAGAAGGCGTTCGAGCAGGTCGACGTGATCGTCTCCCCGACGACGCCGACCACCGCCTTCCCGATCGGTGAGCGCGCCGACGACCCGATGGCCATGTACCTGGCCGACCTGTGCACCATCCCGACCAACCTGGCGGGCAACTCCGCCATGTCGCTGCCCTGCGGCCTCGCGCCGGAGGACGGCCTGCCCGTCGGACTGCAGATCATCGCCCCCGCCATGAAGGACGACCGCCTGTACAAGGTGGGAGCCGCCGTCGAGGCCGCCTTCGTGGAAAAGTGGGGGCACCCGCTGCTGGAGGAGGCACCGTCGCTGTGAGCGCACTGAACAAGGCCAAGGGCTTCAAGAAGTCCAAGACCGGTACGTATCTGTCGATCGGCACCACCGCGTTCGGCGCGGTCTCCGTGCTCAAGCAGGCCAAGAAGGCCCGCTTTGAACACGACACGCTTCGCCTTGTGGACGCCGTCGTCTCCGCTGCCGCCATCGCCACGGGCGTCGCGCTGCTCCTGCGTGAGCTCAAGCGCCTCGGCGACGACGACGTCCTGCTGGGCTGAGAGGGAAAGTTTCACCGTGACTGTCACTACTGACCTGGTGTCGTACGAGGAAGCCCTCGCGACGTACGACCCCGTCATGGGCCTTGAGGTCCATGTCGAACTCGGCACCAAGACCAAGATGTTCTGCGGCTGCTCGACGACGCTCCAGCAGGACGCGAACAGCCAGACCTGCCCGACCTGCCTCGGCCTGCCCGGCGCGCTGCCGGTCGTCAACGAGATCGGCGTCGAGTCCGCCATCAAGATCGGCCTCGCGCTGCACTGCGAGATCGCCGAGTGGTGCCGCTTCGCCCGGAAGAACTACTTCTATCCGGACATGCCGAAGAACTTCCAGACCTCCCAGTACGACGAGCCGATCGCCTTCAACGGCTATCTGGACGTCCAGCTGGAGGACGGCGAGGTCTTCCGCGTGGAGATCGAGCGCGCCCACATGGAGGAGGACACCGGCAAGTCCACGCACGTTGGTGGCGCGACGGGCCGTATCCACGGCGCCTCGCACTCCCTCCTGGACTACAACCGCGCCGGCATCCCGCTCATCGAGATCGTCACCAAGCCGATCGAGGGCGCGGGCGAGCGCGCCCCCGAGGTCGCCAAGGCGTACGTCGCCGAGCTGCGCGAGCTCATCAAGGCGCTCGGCGTCTCCGAGGCCCGCATGGACAAGGGCCAGATGCGCTGCGACGTCAACCTCTCGCTGCGTCCCCAGGGCCAGGAGAAGTTCGGCACGCGCAGCGAGACGAAGAACGTCAACTCGCTGCGCTCCGTGGAGCGCGCGGCCCGCTACGAGATCCAGCGCCACGCCGCGGTGCTGTCCTCCGGCGGCACGATCATCCAGGAGACCCGCCACTTCCACGAGGAGGACGGCTCCACGACCTCCGGCCGCATCAAGGACAACGCCGAGGACTACCGGTACTTCCCGGAGCCCGACCTCGTCCCCGTGGCCCCGTCCCGTGAGTGGGTCGAGGAGCTGCGCGCCGGACTCCCGGAGCTGCCGCGGCTGCGCCGCAACCGTCTCCGCGAGGAGTGGGGCGTCTCCGAGCACGACATGCAGTCGATCCTCAACGCCGACGCCATCGGCCCGATCGTCGCCACCATCAACGCGGGCGCGGACGCCGCGTCGGCCCGCAAGTGGTGGATGGGCGAGCTGGCCCGGCACGCCAACGAGCAGGGCGTCGACCTCGGTTCGCTGGCGATCACGCCGGAGCATGTCGCCCGCGTCACCGAGCTGGTCGCCTCCGGTGACCTGAACGACAAGCTGGCCCGCCAGGTCATCGAGGCCGTCCTGAAGGGCGAGGGCACGCCGGACGAGGTCGTCGAGAAGCGCGGCCTGAAGGTCGTCTCGGACGAGGGCGCGCTCACGGCCGCCGTCGACGAGGCCATCGCCGGCAACCCGGGCGTCGCGGACAAGATCCGCGGCGGCAAGGTCGCCGCGGCCGGCGCCCTGGTCGGCGCGGTCATGAAGGCCACCCGCGGTCAGGCCGACGCGGCCCGCGTGAAGGAACTCATCCTGGAGAAGCTGGGCGTCAGCGAGGGCTGAGCCCTGCTCCGGCCATGAGAGGGGCGGCGCACCCGAAAAGGGGCGCCGCCCCTTTCGCGTACCACCAAGACCCCTACGGCGCGTCGGGCCGCGGCGTTCCGAACGGCTCGAAGAACATCTCCTCCAGCGGGTCCTGGTCCTTGCGCAGGCCGTGGAAGCCCGCGTTGCCGGGGCCGCCGCGCAGCCAGTTCAGCAGCGTCTCGGTGAAGTTCCCGTCCAGCGGCGGGCCCTGTTCCGTGTGCCGGGGGTTGACGGCCACGCGCCACTGCTCGGGCTCGCCCTCGACGCACCAGCCGATCATGTCCCCGTCGACGGTCGAGGCGATCGGCAGAAAGCCTCCGGGCTCGGGCCAGGCGGGCATGGGGTAGTACTGGGGGTGCCCCTCGCGCAGGGACCGGTATCCCTCCAGCATCTCCTCGGCGTTGGCGGCGAGGCCGAACCGGTGGTCGAGGCCGAGCGGGGCCGGCATGTCGAGCCACCAGCTCCAGTTCCCCGCGCCGTACCGCTCGCCGAGGGCCACGAAGTCCGGGGGCAGCCGGGTGCCGAGCCGCTCGAAGACCTGCTCCCAGGTGCCGTTGCCCAGATGCGGGGCGAGCGGCGGGGGTATCAGCGCGGTGACCGCCTCCAGGCCCTCGCCCTCGGTGAGCGCGGCGTGCTGCCGGGCGTCCGCATACGTGCCCCGGGGCGGCGGGGCCCAGGGCGTGGCCGCGGCGAGGGGCGGCCAGACGCGCACGGTGGGCGACAGGGGGCCGAGGAGCCCGCCGGGCTCGCCGGGGTTCGGCACGCCGCCGCGGACCGCCGCGAACAGCAGCTCCAGCAGAGGGACTTCACAGGCCGTCCACGGGTCCGCGCCGCCGACCGCCACAGAGGTGGTCAGGAGCACCACCGGCCAGGCGTCGGGGTCCTTCGACACCGAGGTGTCCCAGAAGAGGTGGTCGCCGCCCGAGGTCGTGGCGAAGGCGAGCAGGCCGCCGTCGTCGGGCAGGAAGCGGCGCTGCTCCCGGGTGAAGATGCCGGGCCTTATCGCGGAGTGCCGGTGGGTCTCCAGGACCCAGGCGGCGTACTCATAGCGGCCGTCGGTGCTCACGCACGGGGTGTGCAGCCGGATGGACGCGGAGTGGGGGGCGGAGTGAGGGGCGGAGTGGGGGCGGCCTATTTCGGCCGGGCCGTACGCCGACACCAACGCCTTGTAGTCGGCGGGGAGCGGGACCTCCAGCCAGGCCTCGACCGCGGCCCAGTCGACGGCGGGCACAGCGTCGGGCGGCGGCCCGACCAGGTCCGTGAAGGCGGCGAAGCGCGCGGTGCTCTCCATGCGTCCGAGAATGGCACCCGCCACTGACAACGCCGTCGCCGACGGCCGCCGGAGCCCGGGGCGAGGCCGTCGCGTCCGGGACCTTTTGGACGTTCACCCCGACTTTGTCCCCCAGCCTTCACAAGGAAACGTCACGTCACTAGCGTCCCCGCCGAACAGGTCAATGGATCAGCAGAGAACCATTGCTGTCGGCCAGGACCACTGGCAGGACTACTGGGAGGTCGCACGTGACTCCGGAGATTTCGCGCAGACGCCTGATGGCGGTCGGCGGCGGCGCGCTCGGCGCAGCCGCCGTCGGCTCTTTCCTGCCGCCTTCGCTGCAGGAGGCGCTCGCGCACGAGCCGCCGCGCGGTGGCGGTCTCGACTCGATCGAGCACGTCGTGATCCTGATGCAGGAGAACCGTTCCTTCGACCACTACTTCGGCTCGCTGCGGGGCGTGCGCGGCTTCGGCGACCGCAACGCCATCCGGCTGCCCGGCGGCACGTCCGTGTTCGAGCAGCCCGGCGTGCTGCGCACCATCCTGCCCTTCCCCGTCCGCGAGGCCGCCGAGACGCAGAAGAAGGACCTCCAGTACATCGGCGACCTCGACCACTCCTGGAGCGGCGGCGCCAAGGCCTGGCACGACGGCTGGATGGACGGCTGGATCACCGCCAAGACGGCGGCCACGATGGCGTACTACACGCGCGAGGACATCCCGCTGCACTACGAACTCGCCGACACCTTCACCGTCTGCGACGCCTACCACTCCTCCATCCACACCTCCACCAGCCCCAACCGCAACCACCTGTGGAGCGGCAGGACGGGCTACGAGGCGAACGGCAAGCGGGCCGTCGGCAACGACGCCTACGCCGAGGGCACCCACCCCGGCTACGGCTGGGGCACGTACGCCGAGCGCCTGGAGAAGGCGGGCGTGAGCTGGCGGACGTACACGGAGTGGGAGAACTTCACCGACAACCAGATCGAGTTCTTCACCACCTTCAAGGCCATCGCCCGCAAGGTCCTCGCCAAGACCGGCCTCACCTTCATGGAGGCCTTCTACGCCAAGGTGCGCGACGCCAGGGACGAGACCGAGCGCGCCAAGCTGCTCGCCACCCTGGAGGAGGGCGTCGCCACGCTGAGCAGGCACGAGCGGTCCCTGTTCGAGCGCGGTCTGCGGCGTGTGCCGACCGGCAGGCTCGCCGAGGAGTTCGCCAAGGACGTCGCGGGCGGCAAGCTGGCGAAAGTCACCTATCTGGTGCCTTCCGCGGTGGATTCCGAGCACCCCAGCGTCTCCTCGCCGATCCACAGCGCGACCATCGTCTACAAGATCCTCGACGCGCTCGCCTCGCACCCCGAGGTGTGGCGCCGCACCGCCGTCTTCATCAACTACGACGAGAACGACGGCTTCTTCGACCACGTCCCGCCGCCCGTGCCCGGCGGTGACTCCGCCGAGGAGAAGGAGGAGCGCTGGGACGGGAAGCCGACCGGGCTCGGCGCGCGCGTGCCTATGCTCGTCGTCTCGCCGTGGACCGTCGGCGGCTACGTCTGCTCCGAGGTCTTCGACCACACCTCCGTCGTGCGCTTCCTGGAGAAGTGGACCGGCGTCAAGGAGCCCAACATCAGCGCCTGGCGCCGCAAGGTCACCGGCGACCTCACCGGCGCCTTCGACTTCCGGCGCGCCCACCGGCAGCCGGACGTCGAGAAGCCCGGCGCCATCCCGGCGTTCAGCGGGCGCTGGGCCCCGCAGCCGCCCGTGAAGCAGTCCATGCCGGTCCAGGAGCCGGGTGTCCGGCGCGCCCGGCCGCTGCCGTACCAGCCCGACGCGGACGTGCGGCCCGGTGAGAACGGCACGCTCACGGTGCGGCTGAGCAATGGCGGGCGCTCCAGCGCGCACTTCGCGCTCTATCCCTACGCCGGCGAGTTCAAGATCCCCCAGCACCAGGACGTCGTCCGCAAGGGCTCGTGGACCGTGCCGGTGCCCGGTGACACGTACGCCTTCACCGTCACGGGGCCGAACGGCTTCCGCCGCGAGTTCACGGGCGGCAAGGGAAGCCAGGGAGCCCAGGGAGGAGGCCAGGGCGGCGGCAAGGACGGCGGCGCGCGGCTCGCCTCCGCGATCACCCGCCGCGAGCTCCACCTCACCCTGGCCAACCGCGGCCGCGCGGAGCTGGTCTTCACGGTCAAGCCGCTCGGATACGTGGACGACGAGGACATCAGGCGCCGGACGCGGACCGTCCGCGTCAAGGCGGGCAGCAGCCGCACCGTCGCCTGGCGGACCGAGGACGAGCACGGCTGGTACGACGTCGAGGTCACCACCGACCGCGACACCGCCTTCCGCCGCCGCCTCATGGGCCACATCGAGAACGGACGTGCGAGCGTCTCGGGCTGATGAGCGGCGCGCATGGGTGCGCGGAGTTGCCCTGGATACCTCCGCGCACACCTTGTGCTCTTGTGAGTATGGCCACGAAAGGGACTAAGGATCTCCAAGGGCTGTCAAGGTGTTGGCGGCGCTCATGTCGCCTCTCATGTGTTCTTTGCGGGCTGTTCAGTTGATTCAGTGCTGTTCCCGGCCAAAGATCCACGAATCATCCAGGGAGCCAGTACGTGGCAGCACTCGCACGGTGGTGCGTCAAGCACCGCCTTCTCGCCGTCCTGCTCTGGCTCGTCGCCCTCGGCGGCGCCGCGACGGCCGCCGCCGTCGCCGGATCCGCGTACTCGAACGACTACGAAGTCCCCGGCACCGAGTCGGGCCGCGCGACCCAGCTCCTGGACAAGGGGTTCCACGGCCTCGGCGGCGACAGCGACACCATCGTCTGGCACACCGGCTCCTCCGGTGCCTCCGACCCCTCCTCCGTCCGTGCCGCCGACGTCGAGCAGACCATGTCCGACGCCCTGGACAAGATCGCCCAACTGCCCGCCGTGGCCTCCGTGACCAGCCCGTACGACGAGGGCGGCGACGGCGACGGCAAGGGCGCGGGTCGGATCAGCGACGACGGCCGCACCGCCTACGCCACCGTCACCTTCCGCGAGCAGGCCGACGACCTCGACAAGGCCGACGCCCAGCAGGTCGTCGACACCGCCAAGGCCGCCGAGTCCGACGGCCTCCAGGTCGAGCTGGGCGGCACCGCCATCGGGCTCACCGAGTCCAAGAGCGCCCAGACCGCCGAGATCGTCGGGGTCGCCGTCGCCGCCGTCGTGCTCTTCCTCGCCTTCGGCTCGCTCGCCGCGTCCGCCCTGCCCATCGCGACCGCCCTGGTCTCCGTCGGCACCGCGTACGCGGGCATCGTGCTGCTCGGCCATGTGATGACTGTCGCTGACTTCGCGCCCATGCTGGGCACGCTGATCGGCCTCGGCGTCGGCATCGACTACGCCCTGTTCATCGTGACCCGGCACCGCAAGGGCCTCAAGCGCGGTCTGCCCGTGGCCGAGGCCGCCGAGCGGGCGGTGGCCACCACCGGGCGCGCCGTCGTCTTCGCGGGCGCCACCGTCTGCATAGCCCTGCTCGGCATGCTCATCCTGCGGCTCAGCTTCCTGAACGGCGTCGCGATCGCCGCCTCGCTGACCGTCGTCCTCACCGTCGCCGCGTCCGTGACCCTGCTGCCCGCGCTCCTCTCCTGGATCGGGCCGCGCGCCCTCAGCCGCCGCGAACGCCGCAGGCTCGCCGAGCACGGGCCTCAGCCGGAGCTGCCGACCGGGCTCGCCGCCCGCTGGGCCGCCTTCGTGGAACGCCACCCCAAGCTCCTCGGCGGTAGCGCGGTCCTCGTCATGGCGGTGCTCGCGCTCCCCACCTTCGCCCTACACCTGGGCACCTCCGACCAGGGCAACAACCCTTCCTCCGCCACCACCCGACAGGCCTACGACCTGCTCGCCGACGGCTTCGGGCCGGGCGTGAACGGCCCCCTGACACTGGTCAGCGAGGTCTACGGCGCCGGTGACCGCAACGCCCTCGCCGATCTCGCCACGACGCTGAGGTCGGCCGAGGGCGTCGCCTCCGTGAGCCCGGTGACGTACGACGACAACGGCCGCACGGCCTTCCTCACCCTCGTCCCCGACTCCTCCCCGCAGTCCGAGGCGACCAGTGAACTCGTCGACCGGCTGCGCGGTGACGTGCTGCCCGCCGCCGAGGCGGACAGCTCCCTGGAAGTGGCGGTCGGCGGCGTCACCGCGAGCTACGACGACTTCGCGGAGGTCATCGTCGGGAAGCTGCCGCTCTTCGTGGGCGTCGTCATCGGGCTCGGCTGCGTACTGCTCCTGCTCGCCTTCCGCTCGATCGGCATCCCGCTCAAGGCCGCCGTGATGAACGTCGCCGCCGTCGCCTCCGCGTTCGGCGTCGTCGTCGCGATCTTCCAGTGGGGCTGGGGGAGCGAACTGCTCGGACTCGGCGCGGCCGGGCCGATCGAGCCCTTCCTGCCCGTGATCATGGTGTCCGTCCTCTTCGGGCTCTCCATGGACTACCAGGTGTTCCTGGTCAGCCGGATGTACGAGGAGTGGCTGGAGACCGGCGACAACCGGCGCGCGGTGCGGGTCGGCCTCGCCGAGACGAGCCGCGTGATCAACTCCGCGGCCGTCATCATGATCTCCGTCTTCCTCGCCTTCGTGCTCAGCGGCGACCGTGTCATCGCGATGTTCGGCATCGCCCTCGCGGCGGCCGTCGCCCTGGACGCCTTCGTCCTGCGGACGCTGCTCGTGCCCGCCCTCATGCACATGCTCGGCGGCGCCAACTGGTGGCTGCCGCGGCGCCTGGACCGCCTCCTGCCGCGCATCAGCATCGAGGCGCCCGAAAGTCGTTCGAATGTGAGCGGCGTGCGTGCGAGGATCCCCCGGCGGCTCGGGACGCACGCGCCGCGGGACGACGTGAGTGGACCTGAGGAGCGGGAGCGGGATGTTCGCGATATCGCTGGGCGAGGGCGCTGAGCTGCGGCCGATCGAGCCGTGGCAGGCGCAGGAGTTCTCCGGGCACATCGAGCGGGCGCGTGAGTACGCGGGACCGTGGGTGCCCTTCACCGTGACCGTGAAGGACCTCCGGACGGCGACGAGCTTCCTCCAGGCGTACGCGGACAAGCAGGCCTCCGACACCGGGCGCCTCTACGGCATCTGGCTGGACGGCACGCTCGTCGGCGGCGTCCTCTTCCGGATCTTCGACACGAGCGTCGACGGCTGCGAGATCGGCGTCTGGCTGGAACCGTCGGCCGCCGGGCGAGGGCTGGTCAACAAGGCCTCACGGATCCTCATCGACTGGGCGGTCGAGCAGCGCGGCATGCACCGCGTGGAGTGGCTGGTGTCATCCCTCAACGACCGGAGCAAGGCCGCCGCCGAGCGGCTCGGATTCACCCGGGACGGCGTGCTGCGGGAGAGCTTCCCCTGGCAGGGGGTGCGGCACGACATGGAGGTGTGGTCCGTCCTCGCTCCTGAGTGGCGTGCGGCACGGGACGCCACTCCTTCCACGGACAGCGCTCGTTAAGGAAGCTCTCATACTCCGTCCGTACGGTGCGGCGCATGGGTACTAAGACAGAGGACGCGGCCGGGGCCAAGGACGCCCCCGGGACCGAGGAAGTGACCGGGGCCGAGAAGTCGGCGCCGAAGGCGGAGGCGCCCGAAGTCGACGTCACCAAGTCCGAGGCGGAGGCGCCCGAAGTCGACGTCACCAAGTCCGAGGACGAGGCCGTGGACGCCACCGATGACGAAGCCGGGGACGGCGCCGACACCGACGCCGACGCCGAGACGGACACGGACCTGTCCGACGAGACGGACGACCTCGCGGACGGGCCCGCCAAGTCCGCCACGCCCGCCGGGGTCGGCCAGGGCGCCGCGGCCGTCGTCTCCGTCGCACTCGGCGTCATCGGCCTCTCCGGCGGCTGGCTCGGCACGGTCGCCGCGGCCCGCTCCAACATCGTCGGACAGCTGGAGACCGCCCAGTCCGCGAGCGTCGCCAACCAGATCCAGGCCCTGTACGGCGACTCCTGGAAGATCACCGCGCTGATCGCCGGCATCTTCGCGCTCACCGCCCTGGTCATCGGCTTCGTGGTCCTGGTCAAGCCCGCGTTCGGCGCCCCCGGCAAGGAGCAGGCGCCGTGGATCAAGTCCGTGTCGTGGGCGGGCGTCGTGCTCGGTGTGATCGGGCTGATCCTCGCCATCGCCAAGTACTCGGACCTGCTGCTCGGCCTTCCGTCGGCACCGTCCTGAGGCACCTCGTACGTACATGGCGCCTTAGGTAAGGCAGGGGCGGGTCAGGGGCTAAGGCCCCCGGCCCGCCCTTCCTCATGCCTAAGGCCCCGCACCCCCCGGAGATGCGGAACTCGCCCGATGCGGGCGACCCCCCTGGGAGACGAGAGTGGAGTCATCGCAGAGAGCGATGGCACCACCGACAACCCAAGGGGTACGAGATGTTCGAGTACGAGATGCACCAGCTGCGCGCCGCCGACCTCGTCCGGGAGGCCGGCCGCCGCCGCCTGGTCCGCGAGGCCCGCCGGATCCGCGCCGCCCGCCGCTCGGTCCGCCACGAAACCGAGGGGCGGGTGAGCGCGTCCTTGTGGAAGTCCCGCTTCGCACGGGCCGCCTGAGGTGGACCGGCCCGCGCCCGGGGCCGTCCCGCGGACACGGGGTGCCGGACCGTCCGCGCACTGTGCGATGCTCGCGGGCGTGGAGACCAGGTCCGTCAGCCCGGTGTTCGTCGGTCGCACCGACGAACTGGGCGTACTGAACGAAGCGCTCGCCCGTGCCACGGGGACCCCGCTCGAAGGAGTCGGGGGCCCCGGCACGGGCGAGCCGCAGGCGTTGCTGCTCGGCGGCGAGGCGGGCGTCGGAAAGACGCGCCTCGTCGAGGAGTTCACGGAGGCCGCCGAGAGACAGGGTGCCGTCGTCGCACTCGGCGGCTGCGTGGAGATCGGAGCCGACGGCCTGCCGTTCGCCCCCTTCTCCACCGCCCTGCGCGCCCTGCGCCGCCGGCTCCCCGACGAGCTGGCCGCCGCGGCCGAGGGCCAGGAGGAGGAGCTCGCCCGCCTCCTGCCCGAACTGGCCGGCCCCGCCCCGCACGGCCACGGCCGAGCGGGCCGGTCCGACGAGCAGGACATGGCGCGGCTCTTCGAACTCACCGCCCGCCTCCTGGAGCGCCTCTCCCGCGAACGCACCCTCGTCGTCGTCCTGGAGGACCTGCACTGGGCCGACGCCTCCACCCGCCACCTCCTCGCCTATCTCTTCCGCACCATGCGCGGTGGCCGCCTCGTCCTGATCGCCACCTACCGCGCCGACGACATCCACCGCCGCCACCCCCTGCGCCCCCTCCTCGCCGAGCTGGACCGGCTGCGCACGGTGCGCCGCATCGAACTGGGTCGCCTCAGCAAGGACGAGGTCGCCCGCCAGATGGCCGGCATACTCGCCGCCGAACCCGAACAGGCGCTGGTCGACGAGATATTCGACCGCTCCGACGGCAACGCCTTCTTCGTCGAGGAACTCGCCGTCGCCGCCCACGGCAGCAGCTGCGCGGGCCTCACCGACTCCCTGCGCGACCTGCTCCTCGTCCGCGTCGAGGAGTTGCCCGAGGACACCCAGCGCGTGGCGCGCATCGTCGCCGAGGGCGGCTCCACCGTCGAGTACGCATTGCTCGCCGAGGTCGCCGGGCTCAGCGAGGACAACCTGATCGAGGCGCTGCGCGCCGCCGTCGGCGCCAACATCCTCCTCGCCTCGCCCGAAGGCGACGGCTACCGCTTCCGGCACTCCCTCGTCCGCGAGGCCGTCAGCGACGACCTGCTGCCCGGCGAACGCTCCCGCATCAACCGCCGCTTCGCCGAGGCCCTGGAAGCCGACCCCGCGCTCGTCGCCGCCGACCAGCGCGCCGCCCGCCTCGCCAGCTACTGGTACCACGCGCACGACGCCGCCAAGGCCCTGCCCGCAGTCCTGCGCGCCTCCGTCGAGGCCCGCCACCGGCACGCCTACGCCGAGCAACTGCGCCTGCTCGAACGGGCGATGGAACTGTGGGACGACGCCACCGACGACGTACACGGAGAACTCCGCCCCGCCGACTACGTCGAGGGCTACCCTGCCTGCGGCTGCGACCCCGCCACCGCCTCGCTGCGCTATCTGGATCTGATGGCCGAGGCCACCGTCGCCGGACGCCTCTGCGGCGAACGCGACCGCGCCCTGAAGATCACCAAGCGCGCCCTGCGCCTCCTGGACAGCGAGAACGACCCCCTGCGGTCCGCCTGGTTCTGGGTCCAGCGCTCCCGCCTCGTCTCCACCCTGGGCCGCGGCGACGGCTGGGACGAGATCGCCAGGGCCCAGGAGCTGATGCGCGGCCTGCCGCCCTCCGAGGTGCACGCGGACGTGCTCGTCCACCGCGCCTCCTGGGGCATGCTGCACGACCCCGGCCCGGAGACCATGGCCGCCGCCGAACGGGCCGTCGAGTACGCCCGCATGGTCGAGGCCGACACCATCGAGCTCAACGCCCGGCTCACCCGCGGCAACCTCCTCATCGAAGCGGGCGACCCGGAAGCCGGCCTCGCCGAGATGTACGAGGTCAGGGACCGCGTGGTCGAACAGGGCCTGGTCACCGACCTCGGCCGCGCCCACATCAACCTCCCCTCCGCCCTGGAAGGCGTCGGCCGCTCCGCCGAGTCCGTGAAGGTCGCGATGGAGGGCATCGAGTTCTGCCGGAAGTACGGCCTGATGGACACCGAGGGCTGGGTCTGGGCCAACGCCGCCGAATCCCTTGTCTCCCTCGGCCGCTGGGACGAGGCCGCCGAGGCCGTCGCCCACACCCACCGCTGTGTACAGAGCGCCAAACCCCGGGGCTCCGCCGCCCAGTGCTCCGCCCGTATGGCGCTCTACCGCGGCGACCACGACGCCGCCACCCGGCACCTCCAGGCCGCCTACCACCACTACGGCAGCCACGACCCGCAGCCGCAGTACATCCTCCCGCTGGCCCGCATCTCCCTGGGCATCGCGGCGGCCGAGGGCCGCATCCTCGACGGCCGCGCCGAGATCGAACGCGGCCTCGCCTCCGGCCTCCCCTTCGGCACCTACAAATACGGCTGGCCGCTGCTCCTGGCCGCCGCCGCGATGGAGGCCGACGCCCGCGGCCTGCCCGCCGCCGAGGCCGGCCGCCCCGCCGCCCTCGAACGGATCCGCCGGATCACCAAGTCCCTCGCCACCCCCATCCCGCTCTGGCGCGCCTACGACGAGTGGACCCGCGCCGAACTCCTGCGTGCCGAGGGCCGCGACGGCCCCGCCGACTGGTCCGCCGTGGTCACCGCCGTCGCCTGCCTGGACCGCCCCTACGATCTCGCCCATGTCCGCCTCCGTCTCGCCGAATCCCTCCTCGCCTCGGACAGCGCCGACCGCGACCGCGCCGCCCAACTGCTGCGCCAGGCCGGGGAACTGGCCGAGAGCCTCGGCGCGCGTCCGCTCGCCGACTCGATCACCGGACTCGCCCAGCGGGCCCGCCTCACCCTGAACCCCACCGAGCCCATCCGCGTCACCGCTCCGGCCGACCCCGCCGAGGCGCTCGGTCTGACCAGCCGGGAGCGGGACGTCCTGCGCCTGGTCGCGGTGGGCCGCAGCAACCGCCAGATCGCCGAGGAGCTCTTCATCTCCCCGAAGACGGCGAGCGTGCACGTCTCCAACATCCTCGCCAAGCTGTCCGTCACCGGCCGCGGCGAGGCGGCGGCCCTCGCCCACCGGCTACGCCTGTTCCCACCCGCGAGCCGCGGCTGACCTGCGCCTCTCCGCCCTCGGCCGCTTTCCGGCGGCCTCGCTTACGCTTGACGGCAGGAACTCGGCTCCAAGGAGGCGCAGTGTTCAACGCCATCGAGGCCCTGTTCGCGCCGGGGCGCAAGCACACCGACGACGAGCAGAAGCGTCTGGAGATGACCCGCGTCGACCTCGCCGACGGGGACCCCGGGCGCGGCCCGATCGACCTGTCGTCGGGCAAGGTGGTCGTACGCCCACCTGTCCCGTCGCCCCGCACGGACGAGACGCCGGACTCCGAAGACACCCCGCAGGCGGCGCCGCCCGATCAGATATCCCCCTCCGCGCCGCCGAGCGGCTGAGTCACTTCACCTCCACCTCCAGGATCTTGTCGTCCCCCTTCTCCGGCGTCCCCCGCGAGTCCGTCTCGTTCGTGACCAGCCACAGCTTGCCGCCGCCCGCCGCGAGCACCGTGCGCAGCCGGCCGTGCTCGCCCTTCAGGAAGGACTGCGGCTTCGGCTCGCCCGCCACGTCACGGACCAGGATGCGCCACAGCCGCTCACCGCGCAGGCCCGCCATCCAGATCGAACCCTCGGCGTAGGCGACGCCGCTCGGTGAGGCCTCGGACGTCTTCCACTGGGCGACCGGATCGCGGAAGCCCTCTTTGCCGGCCTTGCCCTCGGTCTCGGGCCAGCCGTAGTTCTCCCCGGCCTTGATCTCGTTCAGCTCGTCCCAGGTGTTCTGGCCGAACTCCGAGGCCCACAGCCGCTTCTGCTCGTCCCAGGCGAGGCCCTGCACATTGCGGTGGCCCAGCGAATACACGGGGGAGTCGGCGAAGGGGTTGCCGGGAGCGGGCTCGCCGTCCGGCGTCAGGCGCAGGATCTTGCCGCCCAGGGACTTCTTGTCCTGCGCCAGGCCCGTGTCGCCCGTCTCGCCCGCGCCCGCGTACAGCATCTTGTCCGGGCCGAAGGCGATCCGGCCGCCGTTGTGGATCGTGCCCTTGGGGATGCCCCTGAACACCGTGTCGGGCGCGCCCAGCTGCTCGCCGGAGGGTTTCTTCTCGTCGTACAGCATCCGGGCGATGCGGTTGTCGGACTCCGTCGTGAAGTACGCGTACACCATGCTGTCGGAGGCGTACGAAGGGGAGAGCGCGAGGCCCATCAGGCCGCCCTCGCCGCCGGGGGAGACGCCGGGCACCGAGCCGAGCTGCGTCTTCTTGCCCGTCGTGCCGTCGATCCGGGTGATCGTGCCCTCGTCGCGCGAGGAGACCAGGAGGTCGCCACCGGGCAGCGCCGCGAGACCCCACGGGGATTTCAGGCCCGTGGCCAGGGTGCGGGTCACCTTCGCCGAGCCCTTCTCCGGTGGGGGTTCGGCGCCCGGCTTCCCGGTGGGGGACTCGCTCGACCTCTCCGGTTTCGAGGGGCTCTCGCGGTTTTCCGGCTCGTCCTGGCCGCCGGACGAACACCCGGCCGCGAGGGCGAGGACGGCGGCGGTCAACACGGCCGTGACAGCAGGTCGTTGCATGATCAGGATCCCTTCGGCGCGGCGGTTCTACTGTTCATACACCGCTCCCGCCCCGCAGGTTCCCATTCCGCCACCACCAGATCACGCACGGTGTCCGTGAGGCGAGCGGCTCCGCGCCCCGCGCCCCGCGCCCCGCCGCGCCACACCGGCCGCAAGTCCTCAGTCCCACGACCCCAGCGCCGCCGGCAGCGCCGCGATCTCCGCCAGGTCCGCCCCGGTCAGCCGCACCGCCGCCGCCCCCGCGTTCTCCACCGCCCAGCGCTCCCGCTTGGCGCCGGGTATCGGCACCACATGCCGGCCCTGGGCGAGCACCCACGCCAGCGCGATCTGCGCCGGCGTCGCCCCGTGCCGCTCCGCCACCCGGCGCAACCCCACCACAAGCGGCTGGTTGGCCGCCATCATCTCGGCGGTGAAGCGCGGATGCCGGGCCCGCAGATCGTCCGGCTCGAAGCCCTGGCCCGGCGTGAGCGTCCCGGTGAGGAAACCATTCCCCAGCGGCATCGCCGCGAGTAAGCCCACTCCGCGCGCCACGCACCACGGCAGCAGCGCCTCCAGCGCCTCGGGCGACCACACCGACAGCTCGGCCTCCACCACGCTCACCGGAAAGACCTGCTGCACTCGCTCCAGCTGCCGGATCGTCACGTCGTGCAGCCCGGCCCCGGGCCGCCCCGGCACCGCACGCCGGTGCGCGCGGGCCCCCACCGCGCACAGCCCGAGCGCCCGCACCTTCCCGGCGGCGACCAGCTCGGCCATCGCGCCCCACGTCTCCTCGACGGGCACCTCGGGGTCGGCGCGGTGCAGCTGGTACAGGTCGATGGTCTCGATCTGGAGCCGCCGCAGCGACGCGTCGCAGGCCCGCTTCACATATCCGGGGCGGCCGTTGGCGACGATGTGCTGCTCACCCACGAGCAGCCCGCACTTCGTCGACACGAACGCCTCGGCACGCCGCTCCTTCAGCACCCGGCCGAGCAGCAGCTCATTGGTGAAGGGCCCATACATGTCCGCGGTGTCCAGCAGCGTCACCCCCGCACCCGAAGCGCCGGCGGCGTCCAAGGCCGCGTGCACGGTGCGCAGCGACGCGTCGCCGCGCTGCCGCGAGCCGGTGTACGCCCAGCTCATCGGCATGCAGCCGAGTCCGACGGCGCCCACTTCGAGCGCCCCCGCGCCGATCGTCCTGCGCTCCACCTGGTCGTACCCTCCCACTGCTCGTCCGGAGATCACCCAAACTAACCGCTGCCGCCCCGCACCCGGGGCGCGGCCTCCCCGCCGCCGGCATGTGACCTGGGCGCATTAGCCTCCTGAGCATGACGACAGACGTATGGCTTCCGTTCGAAGCGCACGAGATCGAGGGCCTGCCCAAGACGTCCGCGACGGGTCTCAACTACCGCTACTGGGACGGCGGGCCGGACTTCCCCGCGGACCCGGCCGAGTGCGCCTTCTACGCGGTGCCCTACATGAAGAGCACCGAGATCGCCGTGCGCCCCCTGCCCGCGATGACGTCCGTACGCGTCGTGCAGACGCTGACCGCGGGGATCGACCACGTACAGCCGGGGCTCAAGTTCCTCGCCCCCGGCGTGCGGCTGTGCAACGCCCGAGGGGTGCACGAGGCCAGCACCGCCGAGCTCGCGCTCGGTCTGATCCTCGCGTCGCTGCGGGGCATACCGCGCTTCGTCGAGGGGCAGCGGCAGGAGGAGTGGCGGTCCGGGTTCTATCCGGCGCTCGCCGACAAGTCCGTGCTCATCGTGGGCTACGGATCGATCGGTTCCGCCATCGAGGACCGGCTCGCACCCTTTGAATGTGCGCGGGTGGCGCGCGTCGCGCGCTCTGCCCGTGCCACGGAGCGCGGCCCCGTGCATCCGCTCGCCGAACTGCACTCCCTGCTGCCCGCGGCCGACGTCGTCGTGGTCTCGACGCCGCTCACCGAGGAAACCCGAGGCCTGGTGGGCGCCGATTTCCTGGCCCGCATGAAGGACGGCGCGCTGCTCGTCAACGTCGCCCGCGGCCCCGTGGTCGACACCAAGGCGCTCGTCGCCGAACTGGAATCCCGCCGTATCACCGCCGCCCTCGACGTGACCGACCCGGAACCGCTGCCCACGGGGCACCCCCTGTGGCACGCTCCTGGAGTGCTCATCAGCCCGCACGTGGGCGGCTCCACGTCCGCGTTCCTGCCCCGCGCCCAGCGCCTGATAGCCGCGCAGCTGACCAGATTCGCCGCCGGACAGCCCCTCGACAACGTCGTGCACACCACCGGCGGTTGATCACCTGAGGCCGCTTTGTGCACGCTCCGTACTCGTATGTGCGCGCGCCGTGCCCACTTTGTCGCTGGTAGTCACGGAGCGTAGAGGAGCTATGTCCCTGTGTGACCGAGCTGGTGTATCGTCCCGACAGGGGATGCGCCGTGGACCGTTCGGCGCCGGGGATCGAGACATCAGAGTGCGTCAGAGTGCGAGGGGGGCGACGGGCGATGTACGACCTATGGGCGGACAATCCGACACGGCGGGAAAGCCGCCGCCGACTCTCGCGCACACCGGTCGGCAGACGCGTGGACCGTACGGACATGGGGGCGGCGCGGACCAGGGCGGTCCGGTGAGCGCCCCGCCGGCCACCACCGTCCTCGAAGCGAGCCTCTCCTCGGCTCCGCCGGCCCCGAGGGCGCCGTCGTCGGCCCGCCGCCCCATGCCGGGCGGTCGCGGCCTCGTGTCCCAGCTCACGCTGCTGCTGATCTGCGGCGCGTACGCCATGGGCTCCGCCATCGGGTGGGGATCGGAACGACTCGCCCTGGTCATGGGCGACTTCGGGCTGAGCGTCGCGGCGGCGGCCGCCGCGATCTCCTGCTTCCGGTACTCCCGCACCCGTCGCAGCCGCTTTCGACCCGCATGGCTGCTGTTCGCGCTCTCCTCCGCGATGGCGGCCCTCGGCAACGCCGTCTGGGGCTGGTACGAAGTCGTGCTCCAGCGCGATGTGCCGACCACGGGCCTGGCCGACCTCTTCTTCCTGTGCTTCGCACCGCCCGCCATCATCGGTCTGCTCGTGCTAGCCAAACGACCGGTGACCAAGGCGGGCTGGGGCTGCCTCGCCCTCGACTCCTGGCTGATCGGGGGCTCGCTCCTCACGCTCTCCTGGAGCCTGGCCCTCGCGCGCACCGCGCAGTCCGAGGACCAGAGCGTCACGCACGCCGCGCTCTCGCTCGCCTACCCGCTCCTCGACATCGCACTGGTCAGCATGGTCCTCGCACTCCACTTCAGGCGGTCCTCCGCCAACCGCACCGCGGTGAACACCGCGATCGCCGCGCTCGCCCTGACCGTGATGTGCGACGCGCTGTTCACCTCACCCCTGCTGCACGCGGGATACCGCTCGGGCCAGCTGCTGGACGCCGGCTGGTTCACGGGCTCGCTGCTCCTCGCGTACGCCCCCTGGGCCGTGCCCTGGCACGCGCGCGAGGGAGCCGGGACGGACCACGCGCGGGTGCCGGACGACGGCGGGCCCGAGGACGTGCGGGCCGCCGCCACCCGGCCGATCGCCGGGTCACTGGCAGCCCTGACGCCGTATCTCGCCGCCGCGGTCTGCACATTGGGGGTTCTCTACAACGTACTGAGCGGACGCAGCGTCGACCGCGTCATGCTCTTCACGGCGGGCACCGTCGTGCTCGCCCTTGTCGCACGCCAGGGCATCATGCTCCTGGACAACATCACCCTCACCCAGGAGCTGGCCCAGAAGGAGAACCACTTCCGCTCCCTGGTCCAGGGCTCCAGCGACGTCATCATGATCGCCGCACCGAACGGCATCCTGCGGTACGTGAGCCCGGCCGCCGCCGGGGTCTACGGCCGCGACGCCGAGGAGCTGGTCGGCTCCGAGCTCGCGTCGCTGATACACCCCGAGGACCTCGGCCGGGTCGTCCACGAGGTCCGCAGATTCCTCGCCGCCAACCCCGTCGAGGAGCCCACCACCCGCATCGAGTGCCGCTTCAGGTCCGGCGACGGCGACTGGCTCAACGTGGAGTCCACCGTCAACCGCCACCACGGCGGCCTCATCTTCAACAGCCGGGACGTCACCGAAAGGGTCCGCCTCCAGGCACAGCTGCAGCACAACGCCGAGCACGACCCGCTCACCGACCTGCCCAACCGCGCCCTGTTCACCCGGCGCGTGAGCCAGGCGCTGACCGGCCGCAGAGTGACCGACCGCGGCACGGCCGTGCTCTTCATCGACCTCGACGGCTTCAAGGCCGTCAACGACACCATCGGCCACCAGGCCGGTGACGAACTGCTCATCCAGGCGGCACGCAGACTTCAGGAGGCGGTGCGTTCGGGCGACACCGCCTCCCGGCTCGGCGGCGATGAGTTCGCGGCCCTCATCGTCGGCGACGGGACCAGGGACCAGGCCGCCAGGGAACAGCACATCTACGAACTCGCCGACCGGCTGAGAATCACCCTCTCCCAGCCCTACGCCATCGACGGCAACGACGTGCGCGTCGCGGCGTCCATCGGTGTGGCGTTCGCCGAACCGGGCATCGGCGCGGGGGAGCTGCTGCGCAACGCCGACCTCGCGATGTACCGGGCCAAGGCCGCGGGCAAGGGCCGCGTCGAGCTGTACGCCCCACAGATGCAGGCCGACGTCGTCCGCAAGGCGGAGCTGGCCACCCGGCTGCGCTCCGCCCTGCACGACGGCGAGTTCGCGCTGCTCCACCAGCCCGTGGTCTCCCTCGACGACGGCCGGATCACGGCGGTCGCCGCGCAGGCCCGCTGGCGCTCGGCCCAGGGCATCCTCTTCACGCCCGCCGAGTTCCTGCGCGTCTCCGAGGCGGGGAACGGCAGAGAGGCGGGGAACGGCAAGGAGGGCGACCGCGCCGCCGAGCTCGGCCGCTGGATGCTCGAAGAGGCCGTCCAGCAGGCCGCCGAGCGCGGCCGCACCGGCCACGCCGTGCCGGTGGCCGTCCGGATGACCGCACGGCGCCTCCTGGACCGCTCCATGCCCCTCGGCTCCATCGAGGCGCTCCTGACCCGGCACGGACTGCCCTCCGGGGCGCTCATCATCGAGCTGGCCGACAGCGACCCCCGGGTCTCCCTGGACGACCTGGAGCGCCGGCTCACGGCCCTGCGCAGGCTCGGCGTACGCATCGCCCTCGACGGTTTCGGCAGCGGCTATGCCGCGATCACGGCGCTGCGCCGGCTCCCCGTGGACGTACTGAAGCTCGACCGCGGCCTGATCGAGGGCGTCGTCGAGTCCGCCAGGCTGCACAAGATCACCGCCGGTCTGCTCCGCATCGCGAACGACCTCGGGCTGCTCTCCGTGGCCGACGGCGTCGACCTGCCCGAGCAGGTGGTCGCCCTGCGCGCGATGGGCTGCACGCACGGGCAGGGTGCGGCGTTCTCCGGACCGCTCGACGAGTACCGGCTGCGCAGGGCGCTGTCCCTCGGCGAGTACGCGGTGCCGCGCGGCCCGGCCGAGCCGGTGCTCGCGGGCGGCCCTTCGGGGACGTACGCGAGCGGGCCTTCGCCGGCGTATGCCGGAGGGTCCTCGGGGGTGTTCGCGGGCGGGCCCGCAGGGGCGTACGTCGGCGGCCCGCCGGGGACGTACGCAGCACCTTCGGGCACGTATGCGGGAGGCCTCCCGGCGACGTACGCGAGCGGCCCCTCGCCCTACGCTCGTTCACATAATGAGACCCCCATCCCACCTACTTGACACGCCATGCGTGCCGGGGGGAGGGTCAAGGCCATGCGCACCCGAATTCTCGTACTTGGAAAGCGCGTCGGCTGAAGCTGGGACTGACCGGTCCGGACACCGGGCCCCCAGCGACCGCACCCGGCGCGCTCCCCTCGCTTGCCTCACGGCACGAGGGGTTTTTTGTTGCACCGGCACCCGTCAAACCCCCGCAAAACCCCCGCAAAAATCCCCAGCTTCGAGAAGAGAATGCCGATGACCGAGCAGGCCACCGGGGCCCACCATCCGCAGCCGCGGCCCCGATCCTCAGGACAGCAGTCCGCCCCCGTCGAGCACGTCACGGGCGCGCAGTCCCTCATTCGTTCTCTCGAGGAAGTCGGGGCCGACACGGTATTCGGCATCCCCGGCGGCGCCATCCTTCCGGCGTACGACCCGATGATGGACTCCACCCGGGTCCGGCACGTCCTGGTGCGGCACGAGCAGGGCGCGGGGCACGCCGCCACCGGTTACGCGCAGGCCACCGGCAAGGTCGGCGTCTGCATGGCGACGAGCGGCCCCGGTGCCACGAACCTCGTCACGCCGATCGCCGACGCCCATATGGACTCCGTCCCGATGGTCGCGATCACCGGCCAGGTGGCCTCCAAGGCGATCGGCACGGACGCCTTCCAGGAGGCGGACATCGTCGGCATCACGATGCCGATCACCAAGCACAACTTCCTGGTCACCAAGGCCGAGGACATCCCGCGCACCATCGCCGAGGCCTTCCACATCGCCTCCACCGGGCGCCCGGGTCCGGTCCTCGTGGACATCGCGAAGGACGCGCTGCAGGCGCGGACGACGTTCTCCTGGCCGCCGCAGCAGGACCTCCCCGGCTACCGCCCGGTGACCAAGCCGCACGCCAAGCAGATCCGCGAGGCCGCCAAACTCATCACCGCGGCCAAGCGCCCCGTCCTGTACGTCGGCGGCGGCGTCCTGAAGGCCCACGCCACCGCCGAGCTGAAGGTCCTCGCGGAGCTCACCGGAGCGCCCGTCACCACCACACTGATGGCGCTCGGCGCGTTCCCCGACAGCCACCCGCTGCACGTGGGAATGCCGGGCATGCACGGTGCGGTCACCGCCGTCACCGCGCTGCAGAAGGCCGACGTGATCGTCGCCCTCGGAGCCCGCTTCGACGACCGCGTCACTGGCAAGCTGGACAGCTTCGCCCCGTACGCGAAGATCGTCCACGCCGATATCGACCCGGCCGAGATCGGCAAGAACCGCGCCGCCGACGTGCCGATCGTCGGTGACGCCCGCGAGGTCATCGCCGACCTGGTCCAGGCCGTCCAGGCCGAGCACACCGAGGGCCACACGGGTGACTACTCCGCCTGGTGGAAGGACCTCAACCGCTGGCGCGACACCTACCCGCTCGGCTACACCCAGCCCGAGGACGGCTCGCTCTCCCCGCAGCACGTCATCGAGCGCGTCGGGCAACTCGCCCCGGAGGGCACGATCTTCGCGGCGGGCGTCGGCCAGCACCAGATGTGGGCCGCGCACTTCATCCAGTACGAGAAGCCCGCGACCTGGCTCAACTCCGGCGGCGCCGGGACGATGGGCTACGCGGTCCCGGCCGCGATGGGCGCCAAGGCCGGACAGCCGGACCGTACGGTCTGGGCGATCGACGGCGACGGCTGCTTCCAGATGACCAATCAGGAGCTGACCACCTGCTCCCTGAACAACATCCCGATCAAGGTCGCCATCATCAACAACGGCGCCCTCGGGATGGTCCGCCAGTGGCAGACGCTGTTCTACAACCAGCGTTACTCCAACACCGTCCTGCACAGCGGCCCCGAGGACATCGGTCCCAACAAGGGCACCCGCGTCCCGGACTTCGTGAAGCTGTCGGAGGCCATGGGCTGCGTGGCGCTGCGCTGCGAGCGCCCCGAGGACCTGGACAAGGTCATCGCCGAGGCCAACGCCATCAACGACCGCCCCGTCGTGGTCGACTTCATCGTCCACGAGGACGCCCAGGTCTGGCCGATGGTCGCCGCGGGGACCTCGAACGACGAGGTCATGGCCGCCCGCGGGGTCCGCCCCGACTTCGGCGACAACGAAGACGACTGAGACCGAGAGCGAAAGAGAGACCAAGAGTCATGTCCACCAAGCACACGCTCTCCGTCCTGGTCGAGAACAAGCCCGGTGTCCTCGCCCGGATCACCGCCCTGTTCTCCCGCCGCGGCTTCAACATCGACTCGCTCGCCGTGGGCGTCACCGAGCACCCCGACATCTCCCGCATCACCATCGTGGTGAACGTCGAGGGCCTGCCGCTCGAACAGGTCACCAAGCAGCTCAACAAGCTCGTCAACGTCCTGAAGATCGTCGAACTGGAGCCGGGCGCCGCCGTGGGGCGCGAACTCGTCCTGGCGAAGATCCGCGCAGACAACGAGACCCGCTCCCAGATCGTCGAGATCGTCCAGCTGTTCCGCGCCAAGACCGTGGACGTCTCCCCGGAGGCCGTCACCATCGAGGCCACCGGCAGCAGCGACAAGCTGGAGGCCATGCTCAAGATGCTGGAGCCCTTCGGCATCAAGGAACTCGTCCAGTCCGGCACCATCGCGATCGGCCGCGGCTCCCGCTCCATCACGGACCGCAGCCTGCGGGCGCTCGACCGCAGCGCCTGACCAGGACCTGCCGTCACCCCTCTCGTACCGGGACCCTCTCGGATACCGAGACCCCTGAACTTCCCTCACTGAGCCCGCCGTACGGTGGGACGCAACACCAGCACACATAGGAGATTCCCAGTGGCCGAGCTGTTCTACGACGACGACGCCGACCTGTCCATCATCCAGGGCCGCAAGGTCGCGGTCATCGGCTACGGCAGCCAGGGCCACGCCCACGCGCTGTCGCTGCGCGACTCGGGTGTCGACGTCCGCGTCGGTCTGCACGAGGGCTCCAAGTCCAAGGCCAAGGCCGAGGAGCAGGGCCTGCGGGTCGTCACGCCCGCCGAGGCGGCGGCCGAGGCCGACGTCATCATGATCCTGGTGCCGGACCCGATCCAGGCCCAGGTCTACGAGGAGTCCATCAAGGACAACCTCAAGGACGGCGACGCGCTGTTCTTCGGCCACGGCCTGAACATCCGCTTCGGCTTCATCAAGGCCCCCGAGGGCGTCGACGTCTGCATGGTCGCCCCCAAGGGTCCGGGCCACCTCGTCCGTCGCCAGTACGAGGAGGGCCGCGGCGTCCCGTGTATCGCGGCCGTCGAGCAGGACGCCACGGGCAACGGCTTCCCGCTGGCGCTCTCGTACGCCAAGGGCATCGGTGGCACGCGTGCGGGCGTCATCAAGACGACCTTCACCGAGGAGACCGAGACCGACCTGTTCGGCGAGCAGGCCGTGCTCTGCGGCGGCACCGCCGCGCTGGTCAAGGCGGGCTTCGAGACGCTGACCGAGGCCGGCTACCAGCCGGAGATCGCGTACTTCGAGTGCCTCCACGAGCTGAAGCTGATCGTGGACCTCATGTACGAGGGCGGCCTGGAGAAGATGCGCTGGTCGGTCTCCGAGACCGCCGAGTGGGGCGACTACATCACCGGCCCGCGGATCATCACGGACGCCACCAAGGCCGAGATGAAGAAGGTCCTCACGGAGATCCAGGACGGCACGTTCGCCCAGCAGTGGATGGACGAGTACCACGGTGGTCTGAAGAAGTACAACGAGTACAAGACGCAGGACGAGAACCACCTCCTTGAGACCACGGGCAAGGAGCTGCGCAAGCTGATGTCCTGGGTCAACGACGAGGACTAGGCACCCTGGGTCCGGGGCACCGCCTCGGGGCTCTGCCCCGGACCCCACCGTCGTTGTCCACCGCGTCCAGCCACGGACGGGTGATCCTTCCACGGAGGCGCATGCTGAGCCCCGTGGCGCCACTACACTGCTGTCAACATTCGCGTCGGGCCCACAGCGTCGTGCGTCTTCCACGCGGTAGCACCCTCCACCGCCTGCGGCCGTCGGGACGGCCGTCGCACTGGATTTGTGAGGACTCACGTGAGCTCGAAACCTGTCGTACTCATCGCTGAAGAGCTGTCGCCCGCCACCGTCGACGCCTTGGGGCCGGACTTCGAGATCCGGCAGTGCAACGGCGCGGACCGCGCCGAGCTGCTGCCCGCGATCGCCGACGTCGACGCGATCCTGGTCCGCTCCGCGACCAAGGTCGACGCCGAGGCCATCGCCGCCGCCAAGAAGCTGAAGGTCGTCGCCCGCGCGGGCGTGGGCCTGGACAACGTCGACGTGTCCGCCGCCACCAAGGCCGGCGTGATGGTCGTCAACGCCCCCACCTCGAACATCGTCACGGCCGCCGAGCTGGCCTGCGGCCTGCTCATCGCCACCGCGCGCAACATCCCCCAGGGCAGCCAGGCGCTGAAGAACGGCGAGTGGAAGCGGTCCAAGTACACCGGCGTCGAGCTCGCCGAGAAGACCCTCGGCGTCGTCGGCCTCGGCCGCATCGGCGCCCTCGTCGCCCAGCGCATGAGCGCCTTCGGCATGAAGGTCGTCGCCTACGACCCGTATGTGCAGCCCGCGCGTGCCGCGCAGATGGGCGTGAAGGTCCTGTCGCTGGACGAGCTGCTCGAAGTCTCGGACTTCATCACGGTGCACCTGCCGAAGACGCCTGAGACCCTCGGCCTCATCGGTGACGAGGCGCTGCACAAGGTCAAGCCGACCGTCCGCATCGTCAACGCCGCGCGCGGCGGGATCGTCGACGAGGAGGCGCTGTACTCCGCGCTGAAGGAGGGCCGCGTCGCGGGCGCCGGTCTGGACGTGTACGCGAAGGAGCCCTGCACGGACTCCCCGCTCTTCCAGTTCGACCAGGTCGTCTGCACCCCGCACCTCGGCGCCTCCACGGACGAGGCGCAGGAGAAGGCGGGCATCGCCGTCGCCAGGTCGGTGCGCCTCGCGCTCGCCGGTGAGCTGGTGCCGGACGCGGTGAACGTCCAGGGCGGCATCATCGCCGAGGACGTCCGTCCCGGCCTGCCGCTCGCCGAGAAGCTCGGCCGCATCTTCACCGCCCTCGCCGGTGAGGTCGCGGCCCGCCTCGACGTCGAGGTGTACGGCGAGATCACCCAGCACGACGTGAAGGTGCTCGAACTCTCCGCGCTCAAGGGCGTGTTCGAGGACGTCGTCGACGAGACGGTGTCGTACGTCAACGCTCCGCTGTTCGCCCAGGAGCGCGGCGTCGAGGTCCGCCTCACCACCAGCTCCGAGTCGCCCGACCACCGCAACGTGGTCACCGTGCGCGGCACGCTCTCCGACGGCGAGGAGATCGCCGTCTCCGGCACGCTGGCCGGGCCCAAGCACCTCCAGAAGATCGTCGCCATCGGTGAGTACGACGTGGACCTGGCGCTCGCCCAGCACATGGTCGTCCTGCGGTACGCCGACCGTCCGGGTGTCGTCGGCACCGTCGGCCGCGTCCTCGGCGAGGCGGGCATCAACATCGCGGGCATGCAGGTCGCCCGCGCCGACGTGGGCGGGGAGGCGCTTGCCGTCCTGACCGTCGACGACACGGTGCCGCAGTCGGTCCTGAACGAGCTCGCCGAGGAGATCGGTGCGGAGTCCGCTCGCGCGGTGAACCTCACGGACTAGGGCTCCGGAGCCTCGGGCGCCGTCATCACCGGCTCCGCCGAGTCCGTCCTCAAACGCCGGACAGGCTGGAATCTACCGCCTGTCCGTCGAGTTGGTCGTCAAACGCCGGACAAGCTGGAATCCTCCGCCTGTCCGGCGTTTTCGTGTGTCTGCACCTCCACCTTGCGCAGCGCCGTCGAGGAGAGCGCCGCCGCCACGAGCAGTACCGCCGCCCCGGTCAGCGCCGCGACATGCATGCCGCTGGTGAACGCCTCGCGGGCCGTGGTCAAGAGTGCGTCCGCCGTGTGTTCGGGCAGGTGGTGGGCCGCTGCCACCGCGCCGCCGAGCGTCTCGCGGGCCTCGGCGGGGGCCCAGTCGGCGATCTGGCCGCGGTAGACCGCGTTGCCGATGGAGCCGAGGAGCGCCATACCCATCGCGCCGCCGAACTCCTGCCCCGTCTCCAGGAGCGAGGACGCGGTGCCCGCCTTCTCGGCCGGGGCCGCGCCGAGCGCCAGGTCGGTCAGCTGGGAGCCGATGACGACCCCGCCGCAGGCCAGGACGCCCGCTCCGGCGAGGACCAGCCACAGGGAGTCGGTGCCGGTCAGGGCGAGCAGGCCGTAGCCGCAGGCGGAGAGGGTGAAGCCGGTGGCGACGACATGGGCGCGGTTCATGCCGCGCTGCACGAGCGCCGTGGCGAGGGGGGCGGCGCAGCCGATGAGGACCGAGGGCAGCAGCGCCCACAGCGCGGCCTCCATCGCGCTCTTGCCGAGCACGGACTGCAGGTACTGGGTGGTGAAGTACGCCGAACCCATCATCGCCAGCGACGAGACGAGGTTCAGCGAGACGGCGGCGCCGAAGGCGCGGCCGCGCCCCCGGAAGAGCTGCGGCGAGATCATCGGCGACGCGATGGTGCGCTGGCGGTGGACGAAGAGGGCGGCGAAGGCGAGACCGACGGCGACGGACACGACGTAGGAAACCTTGATGCCCTCCGAGGGCATCTCCTTGAGGCCCCAGACGACCGGCAGCACGGCGGCCATGGACAGCGGCACGCTCAGCAGGTCGAAGCGGCCGGGCTGCGGGTCCTTGAACTCCGGGATCAGCACGGGCGCCAAGGCGAGCAGCAGCGCCATCGCGGGCAGATTGACGAGGAAGACAGACCCCCACCAGAAGTGTTCGACGAGGACGCCGCTCAGCACCGAGCCGAGCGTGATGCCGGCGACCATGACCGCCTGCCACATGCCGATCGCCTTCGCGCGCTGTCCGGCGTCGCGGAACATGTTGCGTACGAGGGCCAAGGTGGACGGCATCAGGGTCGCGCCGCCGATGCCGAGTACCGCGCGGGCGGCTATCAGCATCTCGGCGCTGTCCGCGTACGCGGCGGCGAGGGAGGCCGCGCCGAAGGCCACGGCGCCGAACATGAGGAGCTTGCGGCGGCCGATGCGGTCGCCGAGCGAGCCCATGGTCATCAGCAGCCCGGCGAGCACGAACGCGTAGATGTCGAAGATCCACAGCTGCTGCGTGCCGCTCGGCCCCAGGTCGGCGCTGATCTCCGGGATCGCGAAGTAGAGGACGGACACGTCCATCGAGACCAGGAGCAGCGGGAGCATCAGGACGGCGAGGGCGGTCCATTCCTTGCGGGTGGCGTGGGGGTTCGTCTGCATGGCGGAGACTGTACGCACGTCTTATACGCTCGTCTAGTACGGTCGTATAAGACATATGTCTGGGACGGCTGTATGGGCCGGGAGTAAGGTGCCCGCATGGGACACCGAGAAGATCTGCTCGAAGGTGCGAAGCGCTGCCTGCTGGAGAAGGGGTTCGTCCGCACGACGGCCCGCGACATCGTGAAGGAGTCGGGGACCAACCTCGCGTCCATCGGCTACCACTACGGGTCCAAGGACGCCCTGCTCGTGGAGGCGTTCGTCGCGCTCGTCGAGCCGATGGGGGAGGGCTTCACGGCCTCGGGGGGTGAGGAGAGCGCCGGGAAGGACGGCCTGGAGCGCTTCCTGGAGGTGTGGACGAACATCCTCCGCTCAGTCCCCGAATCGCGTCCCATCTGGATGATGACGCTGGAGGTCATCACGCAGGGCGAGCGGCTGGCGGGCATCCGGGAACTGCTGATCAAGGCGCAGGAGCAGGGGCGCAGCGGACTCGCCGCGCTGTTCACCGGAATCGACGAGAGCGTCATCCCGGCCGACGTCGTCGAGACCGAGGGCCGCTTCTACACGACGCTGCTCAACGGCCTGATGGTCCAGTGGCTCTTCGACCCGGAATCGGCGACGACCGCCGAGCAGCTCACGGAGGGCCTGCGGCGGGTGATGGCGCGGGCCGCCACGACGTAGGGCTGCCCGCGCACCCGGGCCGGCCGAGGTCGGCCCGCGTTCCGGGCCGGCCTCAAGGCCGGGGTGGTGTGGTGCTTACCAGTTGATGCAGGTGGCCGGGACGTAGCCCTTGATGTTGTTGTCGTTCGGCATGACGTACAGCCACTTGTTGCTGCTCTTGCCGCAGAGCTTGTACGACTGGCCGGTGAAGGACTTGCCGTCGTTGCAGAGGAAGGCCTTGCGGCCCTTGTTCAGCTGGCCCACGGCGGTGCCGTTCACCTTCGCGGTGGTGCGCACCTTCACCGTCTCCTTGGCGGGGACATTGGTGAGGCCCCGGGAGCAGTCCGGCTTCGTCGCGGCGGCGGCGGTGCCCGCGGTGAGGGCGGTGCCGGAGAGCGCGATGGCGGAGACGGCGAGGGCGGAGGCCAGCAGCCTGAGCTTCATAGAGTGTTCGTTCTCCTGTGTGGAGGGCTGGTGTTCGGACGGGGAAACCGTACCTCTGGAAGATCACGGGAACGGTTGTTCGTTACCTGTCACTTACAGTCGTGACGACTTCAGGACCATGTGCAGCAGCAACCGGTCCTCGCCCTCGTCCAGGTCCAGGCCGGTGAGCTGCTCCACGCGCGAGAGGCGGTAGTAGAGCGTCTGGCGGTGGACGCCCAACTCCGCCGCCGTACGGCCCGCTTGGCCCGCGCAGTCGAGGAAGACCTCCGCGGTGCGGGCCAGTTCGCGGTGGGCCGGGCTCAGCAGCCGGCCCGCCACCGGGTCGTGCGCGCTCTCCGGGGGGAGGGCCGTCAGGAGGCGGTACGGGCCCACGTCCGACCAGTGCGCCACCGGGCCGAAGCGCCGCTCGGCCAGTGCCGCGCGCGCCGCACCGGACGCCTCCCACCAGGCGGCGGCCAGATCCTCCAGGCCGTGCCGGGAACCGGCGATCCCGGCTGCCGGGCCGGTTGTTGTGGGGCCGGTCGCCGTCGGTCCGGCCGCCGTCGGGCCAGTCGCCGCGCCGCCGGCCCCCGCCGCGCCAGCCCCCGCCGCGCCCGTCGCCCCGCCGCCCCGCGCCGTCTCCAGAAGGCGAGAGGCCGCGCTACGCGCGGGAGACAGCGCGTCGGCGGAACGGAGCCGGACCAGCGCCGCGAGGGACTGGCCCGTCGCGCCCCACGGCACCGTGCAGATCGCCGCCGCGCCCGGCACCGTACGGGCCGCCGGGGCCTCGTCCGGGTCGGCGGACGGCCAGGGGGCCACGCACACCACGGCGTGCAGGCCCTCGCCGCGCGCGCCGAGGGCGGTGCGCAGAGCGGCCACGGCCATGTCCCGCTGCCAGCCCCGCTCGGCGGTCAGGACCGCGCGGAACTCCCGGGTCAGATCGGCGCCCGCCTGTGCCTCGTCGGCGAGCAGCGCGCCGATCCTGGACGCGACCTCCATGGCCGCGCCCAGCTGCCGGTCGGTCGGGCCCGGCTCGGCGTCGAGCAGCCATACGTATCCCAGGGCGAAGCCACGGTGACGTACGGGAAGGCAGATCCGGCCCCGGTGCACGCCCGCCTCCGGGGTGGGCGGAATCCGGACCGGAGCGGTGGCGCGGGCGATGCCGAAGCCCTCGAACCAGGCGCGGACCTCGGCCGTGGAGCGGCGCGTCAGGATCGAGCGGGTGCGGACGGGGTCGAGGGCGGTCGCGTCGAAGCCGCTCTCCCCGTCGCCGCCGCCGTCGTGCGCGCCGAAGGCGATCAGCTCGAAATCCCGGTTCTCCAGGGTCGCGGGGGCGCCGAGCAGCGCCGAGATCTCGTCGACCAGTTCTTGGTAGTCGCCCTTCACCCGTCCATTCTCGCGCAGGGCGCCCGCTCCTTCAGACATCTGTCTGAGATCAAGGGCACGGATGCGTGACAGGTGTCGATGGCTCGGGGGCGGGGGGATCCCTAGATTTCACGGTGGTTCTCCGTGCCGTACCGCCACGTCACCTCTCCGTAGGACCATGGCGGTAGGGCACTCGATTTCGTACACCCGTGGAGGTGCCCCGTGCTGGGTCCCGTGATCCTCGCCGCGTCGCGCAGCGACAAGATGCGCCGTTTCGTCTCGGCGGCCCCCGGCACCAAGCAGGTCGTCGCCCGGTTCATCGCCGGCGAGAGCGTCGACCAGGTCGTCCCGGTCATCGTCGACGCCGCGGAGAAGGGCCTTGAGGTCACCCTCGACGTGGTGGGCGAGGACATCACCACCGTCGAGCAGTCCCACGCCGCCCGCGACGCCTACCTGGAGCTGATCGAGCGCCTGAAGGACCTGGGCCTCGGCACCAAGGCCGAGATGTCGGTGAAGCTGTCGATGTTCGGCCAGGCGCTGGAGGGCGGCCACGAGCTCGCGCTGAGCAACGTCCGGCCCGTCGTCGAGGCCGCCGCCGCGATCGGCACCACGGTCACCCTGGACGCCGAGGACCACACCACCCTCGACTCGATGTTCGCCATCCACGACGAGCTGCGCGAGGACTTCCCGCAGACCGGCTGCGTCATCCAGGCCTACTTGTTCCGCACCGAGGCCGACGCCCGCCGCCTCGCCGGGAACGGCAGCCGTGTGCGTATCGTGAAGGGCGCCTACAAGGAGCCCGCCGAGGTCGCGTACCAGGACAAGGCGGAGATCGACAAGGCGTACGTCCGGATCCTGCGCATCCTGATGGAGGGCGAGGGGTACCCGATGATCGGGTCGCACGACCCGCGCCTGATCTCCATCGCACAGGAGCTCGCGCGGCGCGCGGGGCGCAAACTGGATGAGTACGAATTCCAGATGCTGTACGGCATCCGGGGCGACGAACACCTGCGGCTCGCCGCCGAGGGCCACCGGATGCGCGTCTACACCGCCTACGGCACCGACTGGTACGGCTATTTCATGCGCCGTCTCGCGGAGAAGCCCGCCAACCTGCTCTTCTTCGCCCGCTCCATCCTCACCAAGGACTGAACCAAGGGCTGAGCTCCCCACCCCCTCGACCCTCTCAAAGGAGATACGGATCTCATGGACGCTGTGACCCAGGTCCCCGCCCCGGTCAACGAGCCGGTGCACGGCTACGCCCCCGGCTCGCCGGAGCGTGCCCGCCTCGAGACCAAGCTCAAGGAGCTGGCCGAGAACCCGATCGAGCTGCCGATGACCATCGGCGGCGTCAAGCGCCTCGGTGGCGGCGAGCCCTTCCAGGTCGTGCAGCCGCACAACCACAAGGCCGTCATCGGCACCGGCCGCGGCGCCACGCAAGCGGACGCCCAGGACGCGATCGACGCCGCCCTGGCCGCCGCCCCGGCGTGGCGCGCGATGTCCTTCGACGACCGCGCCGCGATCATCCTGCGCGCCGCCGAGCTGCTCTCCACGACGTGGCGCGAGACGCTGGCCGCCTCCACGATGCTCGGCCAGTCGAAGACCGCCCAGCAGGCCGAGATCGACACCCCGTGCGAGCTGGTCGACTTCTGGCGCTTCAACGTGAAGTACGCCCGTGACCTGCTCGCCGAGCAGCCCCCGGCGAACGCCACGGGTGTCTGGAACCGCCTGGACCACCGCCCGCTGGAGGGCTTCGTCTACGCGATCACGCCGTTCAACTTCACGGCCATCGCGGGCAACCTCCCGACCGCCCCGGCCCTGATGGGCAACGTGGTCGTGTGGAAGCCGTCCCCGACGCAGACGCACGCCGCCGTGCTGCTCATGCAGCTCCTCGAAGAGGCCGGTCTGCCCAAGGGCGTCATCAACCTCGTCACCGGTGACGGCATCGCGGTCTCCGAGGTCGCCCTGCACCACCGCGACCTGGCCGGCATCCACTTCACCGGCTCGACCCCGACCTTCCAGCACCTGTGGAAGACGGTCGGCGAGAACATCGCGAAGTACCGCACCTACCCGCGCCTGGTCGGCGAGACCGGCGGCAAGGACTTCGTCGTCGCGCACCCGAGCGCCGACCGCGCGATCCTCAAGACCGCGCTGACCCGTGGCTCCTTCGAGTTCCAGGGCCAGAAGTGCTCCGCCAGCTCGCGCGCGTACATCCCGGCCTCCATCTGGAACTCCGGCTTCAAGGAGGAGTTCGCGGCCGAGGTCGACGGCATCAAGATGGGTGACGTCACCGATCTGTCGAACTTCATCGGCGCGGTCATCGACGAGCGCGCGTTCGCCAAGAACAAGGCGGCCATCGACCGCGCCAAGGCGGACGACTCCTGCACGATCGTCGCGGGCGGCACCTACGACGACTCGGTCGGCTACTTCGTGCGCCCGACCGTCGTCGAGTGCGCGGACCCGGCCAACGAGGTCTTCACGACCGAGTACTTCGGCCCGTTCCTCGCCGTCCACGTCTACGAGGACGACAAGTACGACGAGATGCTGGCCCAGATGGAGTCGGTCTCCGACTACGCGCTCACCGGCTCGGTCATCGCGAACGACCGCGCCGCGGCCGCGTACACGATGGAGAAGCTCCGCTACGCCGCGGGCAACTTCTACATCAACGACAAGTCGACCGGCGCCGTCGTCGGCCAGCAGCCCTTCGGCGGCGGCCGCGCCTCCGGCACCAACGACAAGGCCGGTGCCCCGCAGAACCTCCAGCGGTGGACGCTGACGCGCGCCATCAAGGAGACGCTGGTTCCGCCGACCGAGTACGGCTACCCGCACATGGGCTGACGCCCACCCCGAACCCCGCCTCCGGCCTGGGCCCCACCCCGGCCGGAGGCGGTGTCATGCCCGGGGTCAGGCGAGGGCGTCGACGGCGACGCGGGTCATGTCGGCGGCGATGCGGTCCTCGCCGGGGGTGTCGGGGTCCAGGCGCGTCGTGTAGACGGAGATGATCAGCGGCGCGCCGCCCTTCGGGGGCCAGGCCACGGCGATGTCGTTGACCCCGCCGTACGCGGGGGAGCCGGTCTTGTCGCCGACCCGCCAGCCCGCGGGGAGCCCGGCCCGGATCCGCCTGTCGCCGGTGGTGTTCTCCAGGAGCCAGCGGATGAGCTGGTCGCGGTCGAGCGGGGCGAGGGCGTCGCCGAGGACCAGCTCGCGCAGGTTCGCGGTCATGGACGCGGGGGTCGTCGTGTCGCGCGGGTCGCCGGGGATGTTGGTGTTGAGCTCGGGCTCCCACCGGTCGAGGCGGGTGCGGGAGTCGCCGAGGGTGCGGGCGAACTCGGTGATGGAGTGCGGCCCGCCGAGCCTGCGCATCATCAGATTGGCCGCGGCGTTGTCGCTGTACGTGATGGTCGCGTCGCACAACTCCCGTATGGTCATGCCGGTTTCGAGGTGCATCTCGGTCCTCGGCGAGGCGCTGACGATGTCGTCGCGCCCGTACCGGACAAGTACGTCGAGCAGTCCGGGCTCCTCCTCGCGGGCCCGGCGCAGGATCGCGGCGGCGGCCAGGACCTTGAACGTGGAGGCGATCGCGAAGCGCTCGTCCGCGCGGTAGCCGATGGTGGCGCCTGTGCCGGTGTTCAGGGCGTGCAGGCCGATGCGGCCCGGGTAGCCCTTTTCGAGCTCGCGCAGCCGCCGCCGGGCGTCGGACGAGGGCGTCGCGTGCGCGGTGCCGGGCACCGAGAGCAGCACGGGGGCGACGGCCGCGGCGCCAAGCAGGGCTCTGCGGGAGGGAGTCGAGTTCATGATCCTGACCGTACCCGGGCGGGGAGGCGCCGGGCCAGGAACTCCTCGATCAGCCCGGCGATCTGCCCGGCGTGCGTCTCCAGGGCGAAGTGCCCCGTGGGCAGCAGGTGCACTTCGGCCTCCGGGAGATCGCGCAGGAAGGCGAGGGCGCCGTCCGGCACGAAGATCTCGTCGTGGGCGCCCCAGGCCGCGAGCAGCGGGACCTGGGAGGTGCGGAAGTACTCCTGGAACGCCGGGTACAGGTCGATGTTGCTGCCGTAGTCGCCGATGAGCGAGAGCTGGATCTCGTCCTGGCCCTCCCGCGCCATCAGCGCGGCGTCGTGGTGCCAGGCGTCGGGGTTCAGCAGGCTCCGGTCCGGCACGCCGTGCGTGTACTGCCACGTGATGCCCTCCAGGGAGCGGATCTCCCGGACGGGCGCGGCGGTCTTCTCGCCGGGGTCCGCGATGTAGGCGAGGACCGGCGCCCAGGCCTCGGCGCCGAGGCCCTCCTCGTACGCGTTGCCGTTCTGCGTGATGATCGCGGTGACGCGCTCGGGGTGGTCGAGCGCGAGGCGCAGGCCGATCGGGGCGCCGTAGTCCTGGACGTACAGCGCGAAGCGCGTCAGGCCGATGCGTTCGGTGAACTCCGCGGTGACCCCGGCGAGTTCGGCGAAGGTGTACGGGAACTCATGGGCACCCGGCGCCGCCGAGCGGCCGAAGCCGATGTGGTCGGGGGCGATGACGCGGTAGCGGTGCGCGAGCAGGGGGATGAGATCCCGGAACATGTGCGAGCTGGTCGGGAAGCCGTGCAGCAGGAGGAGAGCGGGGGCGTCGGCGGGGCCCGCCTCGCGGTAGAAGACCTCGTGGCCGCGGACGGTGGTGGAGCGGTAGTGGACGCTGCTCATCTCTAACTCCTCAAGCATGCTTTGGTGGTTGGCGTAGGGCGAGTAGAGCACGCGCACGCCTAACCAGTCAATGCCCAATTAGGGGTTAGGGGTTAGGGGCTTGGGGTGAGTGGCTCAGCGCGTCGCGCCGGACGCCGCCGTGATCACCTCGTCCAGGACCTCACGGGCCCGCAGCAGGTCCTCCACCTGGCGGTCGATCCTGGCGCGCTCCTCGGTCAGCTCGTCGACCAGCCACGGCGTCGCCTTCTCGGAGGGACCGCCGTCCCCGTCCCGCATGCACGGCAGCAGTTGGACGATCTTCGCGCTGGACAGGCCCGCCGCGAACAGCTCCTGGATGTGGACGACCCGGTCGACCGCGCGCTCCGGATAGTCGCGGTGGCCGCCCGGGGTACGGTCCGCGTAGAGCAGGCCCTGCTTCTCGTAGTAGCGCAGGGAGCGCTCGCTCACGGCGGTGCGCCTCGCCAGCTCGCCGATTCTCATCCCGTGGACCTCCGCACTTGAAACTCACACCGGTGTCAACTTCTACCGTTCCGGCATGACGAACACCACGCTTCTCGCGCCCTATTCCGCAGGCCCCCTCGGCCTTCTCCCCAACCGCATGGTCATGGCCCCCATGACCCGGCTGCGGGCGACGGCCGACGGCACTCCGCTGCCGGTCGTCGCCGACTACTACGCCCAGCGCGCGAGCGCCGGACTCATCGTCACCGAGGGCATCTGGCCCAGCAGCCGCGGCCAGAGCGGCTGGCGCTACCCGGGGATCGAGACCGCCGCGCACATCGAGGGCTGGCGGCGGGTCACCGACGCCGTGCACGCCGCGGGCGGCCGGATCTACGCCCAGCTGATGCACGGCGGCCGCCACGGTCACCCCCTGTCCCGCGTCGACGGCGACGTGCCCGCCGCCCCGTCCGCCGTGCTCGTGGACCCGAGCCGCGTACACGTGCCCGGCGGCAAGGCCGACGCGCTCACGCCCCGCGAGATGACCCTGGAAGACATACGTACGGCCGTCCAGGACTTCGCGGACGCCGCCCGCAACGCCATCGCGGCGGGCTTCGACGGCGTCGAACTGCACGGCGCCAACAGTTACTTGATCCACCAGTTCCTCGCGGACAACAGCAACCTCCGTGACGACGCCTACGGCAGGGGCTCGGTCGCCGACCGCATCCGCTTCGCCGTCGAGGTCGTGCGCGCCGTCGCCGACGCCATCGGCGCCGAACGCCTCGGACTGCGCCTGTCGCCCGGCAACCCGCAGTTCGGTATGGCGGAGGCCGACCCGGGCCCCGTCTACCGCGCGCTGCTCGACGAGATCGACGGGCTCGGCCTCGCCTACCTCCACCTCACCGACAACGACCGCTACCCGGCCCTCGCCGACCTGCGCCCCCACTGGCACGGCACGCTCGTCGCCAACGTCGGCGAGAACGGCGACCCGACGACGCGGGAGGCGGGCGAGGCCCTCCTCGCGTCCGGCACCGCCGACCTCGTCTCGTACGGGCGGGGGTTCCTCTCCAACCCCGACCTGCCGGAGCGGTTCGCGGCGGGCGCGCCCCTCCAGGAGATCGACGAGGCGCACCTCTACGGGGAGGGCGCCGAGGGCTACACCGACTACCCCTCCCTGGGCGGGCGGCCGCTGTCCGCTCAGACCTCCACGAGGACCTGATCGAGCGACTTGCGTACGAGGTCGGGTACCTGGCAGTCCGGTGCCGGATAGCCCACGGGGATCACCGCGAACGCCTTCTCGTTCTCGGGGCGGCCGAGCACCTGCGACAGGAACCGCATCGGGCTCGGCGTGTGGATCAGCGCGGCGAGACCGGACAGGTGCAGGGCGGACAGCAGCATGCCCACCGCGATGCCGACCGACTCGTCGACGTAGTAGTGCTTGTGCTTGGCGCCGTCCTCGCCCAGCCAGTACCGCTGCTGGAAGACGACGATCAGCGCGGGCGCGTCCGTCAGATGCGGCTTGACCTCGTCCGTGCCGAGGGGGCGCAGGGCCGCGAGCCACTCCTCGCCGAGCCGTCCGTCGTACGAGACACGCTCCTCGTGCTCGGCGGCCTCGCGGATGCGGCGGCGGATCTCCGGGTCCTGGACGAGGACGAAGGTCCACGGCTGCTGGTGCGCGCCGGACGGCGCGGTCGCCGCGCACGCGATGGCGTCCCGCACCACCTGCGCGGGCACCGGGTCCGGCGCGAACTGCCGCACCGTGCGCCGCTCGCGCATCCGCTCGCGCAACTCGGCCGCCCGTGCCAGGGATTGAGGCTCGGGCATGCGCTCCGGCCGGTACGGCACGGAGCGGTAGGGCTCGCCATGAATAGGGGTCCACTCTCGCTGCTGCTCGGTCTCAGGCATGCGTCCGATTGTGCTGCGCGGAGGGCGTCGGCGCCATGGTGCAGACCAATCGCGATCAGCTCGGGCCGACGTGCGCTCCGGGCTGAGTACGGTGGAGGGGTGACGGAAAGCATCCTGCGGACGAGCCACACCAGCGATCTGACGACGGCCGATCTGCGCGCCGCCCGCGCCCTGCTCGACGAGGCCTTCGACGGCGACTTCGGCGACCAGGACTGGGACCACGGCCTCGGCGGCGTCCACGCCCTGATCCACGACGTCGGCGCGGGGACCCTGGTCGCGCACGGCTCAGTGGTCCAGCGCCGGATTCTGCACAACGGCCGTTCCAGGCGCGTCGGTTACGTCGAGGCGGTCGCCGTCCGCCCCGACCGGCAGCGGCAGGGCCTCGGCAACCGGATCATGGGCGCCCTGGAACGGGTCGTCGACGGCGCGTACGAGATGGGCGCGCTGTCGGCTTCGGCCGAGGGGGAGCGGCTCTACCTCCGGCGCGGCTGGACGCCGTGGAAGGGCGCGGTCGGCACGCTCGGCCCGACGGGCGTGATCCCGATGCCGGAGGAGGACCCCCCGCTGCTGTGGGGCGCCGATCTGGACCCCGCGTACGAACTGCTCATCGACTGGCGGGACGGGGACGTGTTCTAGGCCGGGGCCGGCCTAGGCCGCGCGGACGATCATCTTCCCGCCCGCTCTGGAGGTGCGGCACCACGAACTCGTACAACTCCTCCTGCGCGGCACGGTGGTTGCTCACGAGGAAGCCCTCCATCCGCAGGCTCTTCTCGACGATGTCGGGGAGGTTGCGCAGGGCGTACGGCGCACCGGTGGCGTTGTACTGGGCGATGGTGCCGATCCGTACGATCCGCCCGTACTCGCGCAGCGAGGAGATCGCCGCCTCCAGGTGCTCGCCGCCGACGTTGTCCATGTAGACGTCGATCCCGTCGGGGGCCGCCTTCGCCAGCAGGTCGGCCGTGGGGCCAGCGTGGTGGTCGAAGACCTCGTCGTAGCCGACGTGTTCGGTGAGGTACGACGCCTTCGCCGCCGTCCCCGCGCTGCCGACGAGCCGTCCCGCGCCCATGAGCCGGGCCAGCCGCCCCGTCACCGTGCCGACGCCGCCCGCCGCCGCGGAGACGAACAGGTCCTGGCCCGCGCGGAGTTCGGCGACGCGGGTGAGGCCCACGTACGCGGTCAGGCCGGTGCCGCCGAGGATGCCCAGATGCGCGGAGAGGGGCACGCCCTCGAAGTGGGGGACGCGGCGGGCCTCGTCGGGGGTGACCACCGCGTGCGTGCGCCAGCCCTGGCGGTGCAGGACGATGCCGCCCTCGGGGAGCGCGGGGTCGCGGGACTCGACGACGCGGCCCAGCGTGCGGCCCTCCAAGGGGGCGTGCAGCGCGAAGACGCCGTCCATCATCTCGCGGTGGTAGGGGTCGACGGACCAGTAGAGGTTCTCGACGAGGGCCGCGCCGACGTGGGCATCGCGGCGCTCGGCGGCACCTCGCCCGTGCCCGCGGGGCTCATCGGCGACGTACTCGTCGAGGAGCCGTACTCCCTCGTGCACCCGGCGGGCCATCCCGACCCGCGCTCCCTGCCGCTGATGGACTGGCACGAGAACTGCGGGTCGTACACGCGGGAGTGGTGGGGCGGACAGGACTGGATCCCGCGGGCGACCGTCCTGGCGGAGGACGACGGAGCGGTGCTCTCGATGGTGGGCAGCGGCCACGGCATGGCGATCATGCCCGCGCTCTCCCTGACCGGAGCGCCGGACTCGGTCGGGATCACCGATCTGGGACCGGGCCGCCCGACCCGTTCCGTCGGTTATGTCACCACCCCTGAGCTGGCCTCTTCCCTGCCCGTCCGGGCCCTGATCCGCGAACTGAGAGCGGCACGCGCGTGAAGCCCGTCTCAGATAGTAGGAAGTCCGAGTAATTGTGGAGACAGGCGCTCCGTCCTCCCTTAGCTTTGTAGGAGCCGAACGTCTCGCTCGATCAAGCGAATGGCGGTCCTGAGCCGGAGCCCCGTGCAGGCGAACCCTGCCGCTCCGCCGCTCCCCGCCCCTTCCGGCGGTTGCCCCCCACGCGCATGAGGCGGTGGGGAAGTCTCGAAATCACCTTCCCTCAAGGAGTGGATCTCCCATGGCCGAGACGACCGTCCGCCGAGTCCGTCATGCCTCCCGTACGAGCGACTCCGAGCGCCGTTCCGAGCGCAAGAACGCCGCCGCGGCCCTCCAGCGGGCCCTCGACCGCAGGGACAACGGCGGCAAGACCGGTCACTGAGCCCCGCGTGCGACCTCGAAGTGGTCGATGCGCTCGCCGTTCTCCGCGAGTGCGGAGACCGACAGCTTCGGGTGCGCGCCCGCCGTCACCTCGACCGCGAGGAACGAGAAGCCGGTGTAGCGCACCCGTGACCACTCGACCGTGTCGGGATCGGCCCGCCGCGACTTCGTCCAGTGGAAGCTCACGATGTGGTCGCGGTCGTGGACGTGCCCCTCGTAGGTGTCCTCGACCCCGGGCCCGAAGCCGTAGAGGTCCTTGCCCGCGCCGCCCGCGGTGACGTACACGATGCCGTCGCGCGTCGGATCCGTCGACGCGCCGACCGGCACGGGCCTGCCGACCTCGCCGCCCTTGATGGCATCGGTGCGCTCGTAGACGTGGTTGTGGCCGTTGACGACCAGGTCCACCTGGTGCCGGGTGAACAGTGGCAGCCACGCGTCGCGCACCCCGCCGTCGGAGGCGTGCGTCGAGGTCGAGTACGCGCAGTGGTGGAAGAAGACGACGATGAAGTCGACGCCCTTGTCCGCCCGCAGCTCGCCGAGCCGCTGGTCGAGCCAGGCGGTCTGCTTGCCGTCCGTGTAGCCCTTGTTGGCGGTGATCTCGTACGAGACGTCGTTGGCGTCCAGGGCGACGACGCCGACGTTGCCGTACGTGAAGGAGTAGACGCCGGGCGCCTCGTGCGGGTCGAAGCCGTTCTCCGGGAGGGACCAGCGCGCGGACTGCCCGCCGTAGCCGTTCGGCGAGTACCACGCCTCCATGTCGTGGTTGCCGGTCGTGACCATCCACGGCACCGACTTCGCGACCGACTCCGTCTGCGCGAGGAAGGTGTCCCACACGCGCGCGTCGTATGTGTCCGACTCCTTGCCGTGCCCGGTGGTGTCCGCGTAGCAGATGTCGCCCGCGTGCAGATGGAAGGACGGGTTCTGCCCCAGGACCACCTGGTCGTTGGCGAGCGCGTGATAGCTGACGCCCTGGTCGCCGAAGGCCGTGAAGACGAACTTCTCCGCCCGCGCGGGCGCCGTCCTGAACGAGCCGATCGTCGCCATCCGCTCGGGCGACGCCGGGTCGAAGCCGTCGTGGCCGACGCCGTAGTAGTACGTCGTGCCGGGCTTGAGGCCGTCAAGGGCCGCGTGCAGGTAGTACTGCTCGACGGCCGGCAGCTTCTTGGACAGCGAGGGGGTGTGCAGGTCCCGCACCTCCGCCTCGATCTTCCGGCTCAGCTCCCAGGGCTTGGCACCCACGCGTACGTAAGGGGCCTTGACCGCGAACGGCACCTGCCATGAGATCCGCATCTGCGTCTTCGGGTCGGCCCCGAACGCCAGATGCCGCCCGAAGGGAGCGACCAGTTCGCCGTCGACCCGCACCCGCGCGGACGAGGCGGCCGGCATGGGTGAGCCCCCGCTGTATGTGCCGCTCGAACCGCCCGCGAGCAGGCCGATGCCGCCCACCGTCCCCGCCGTGGCGAACGAACGGGCGAGCACCGTGCGGCGGGAGAGCTTCGCGCGCAGGTACTCGTGCTGCTCCGGCATGCTCATCCGGGACGCGAGCGGCTCCGGAATGCCGACGTTCGGTGTGTCCATGGCGGAGAACTTCCCAGCGACGGCCAACTCCCACCACGCATCGGGGTGAAGAGGAGGTGGCCATGCGGTGGCGTACCAGGGCCTCACCAGGGCTGTCCACATGCCGGACATCGGGTGTCAGCCCCTGGGACGAAGAGTAGGCTGCCCGCATGTCGGCTAGCTCTCGCATCCTCAATCTCGCAGTGATCCCCGGTGACGGCATCGGCCAGGAAGTCGTGGCCCAGGGGCTCAGGGTCCTGGGCGCCGTCCTCCCGCCGGACGTGAAGCTGGAGACCACGGAGTACGACTTCGGCGCCAAGCGGTACCACGCGACCGGTGAGACGCTCACCGACGCCGACGTCGAAGCCCTCAAGCGGCACGACGCGATCCTCCTCGGCGCGATCGGCGACCCCTCGGTCCCCTCCGGCGTCCTGGAGCGCGGCTTCCTGCTGAAGCTCCGCTTCCTCTTCGACCACCACGTCAACCTGCGCCCCTCGAAGCTGCTCCCGGGCGTCGCGACCCCCCTCAAGGGCCAGCCCGAGATCGACTTCATCGTCGTACGCGAGGGCACCGAGGGCCCCTACACGGGCAACGGCGGTTCGATCCGCACCGGAACGCCGCACGAGGTCGCCACCGAGGTCTCCGTCAACACCGCCTTCGGCGTGGAGCGCGTGGTCCGAGACGCCTTCGCCCGCGCGCAGGCCCGCCCGCGCAAGAAGCTGACGCTGGTCCACAAGAACAACGTCCTCGCGTACGCGGGTCACCTCTGGACCAACGTCTTCAACCAGGTGGCCGAGGAGTTCCCCGAGGTCACCACCGACTACATCCACGTCGACGCCGCGACGATCTACCTCGTCACCGACCCCGGCCGCTTCGACGTGATCGTCACCGACAACCTCTTCGGCGACATCATCACCGACCTCGCCGCGGCCGTCTCCGGCGGCATCGGCGTCGCGGCCTCCGGCAACATCAACCCGGGCCGCGAGTTCCCGTCCATGTTCGAGCCCGTGCACGGCTCGGCGCCGGACATCGCGGGCCAGGGCAAGGCCGACCCCACGGCCACCGTCCTGTCCGTCGCCCTCCTGCTGCGCCACCTCGGGTACGAGACCGAGGCCGCCCGCATCGAGACCGCCGTCTCCGCCGACCTCGCCGAGCGCGGGGAGAGCGCCCGCACCACCGAGCAGATCGGCGACGCGCTCGCCGTACGAGTAGCGGGCTGACCCGGTAGCTCGTAGATCAGCTCGAAGATCGCACAGAAGCCGCCGGGTCCTCAAGGCACCCGGCGGGGCTTCTCGTATGCGGCCCCGGGGTGTCACCATCGACCTCCGGGCCGCAATCATGCCGTTTCTTCCTCGGGACCCCGCGAGCGATAATCGAACGTGGGGCCGTGAAAGACAGGGAAGCTCGGACGTCCAAGTACCAGTGGTATCCAGTACCAGTGGTACGGGCGTGAGCGCGGTCCGTCACCATCACACCGTGAAGGACAAAGCACTCATGACGACGACGCCGACCATCGAGCTCAAGCCCTCCTCGTCCCCGCTGGCCACCGCGGAGCGCGAGGCGATCATGGCCGACCCCGGGTTCGGCCGCCACTTCACCGACCACATGGTCACGATCAAGTGGACGGAGGGCCGCGGCTGGCACGACGGCCAGCTCGTGCCGTACGGGCCGCTTGCCCTCGACCCGGCGACGAACGTCCTGCACTACGCCCAGGAGATCTTCGAGGGCCTCAAGGCGTACCGCCGGCCCGACGGCACGGTGGCCACGTTCCGCCCCGACGCCAACGCCCGCCGCTTCCAGGCCTCCGCGCGCCGCCTCGCCATGCCGGAGCTGCCGGTCGAGACGTTCATCGAGGCGTGCGACGTGCTGGTCGCGCAGGACAAGGCGTGGGTCCCGGCGCACGGCGGCGAGGAGTCCCTCTACCTGCGCCCGTTCATGATCGCCACCGAGGTCGGCCTGGGGGTGAAGCCCGCCAACGAGTACCTCTTCGTCGTCATCGCCTCGCCCGCCGGCGCGTACTTCCCCGGCGGCGTCAGGCCCGTCTCGATCTGGCTCTCCGAGGACCGTGTGCGCGCCGTCCCCGGCGGCATGGGCGACGCCAAGACCGGCGGCAACTACGCGGCGTCGCTGCTCGCGCAGGCCGAGGCCGCGGCGAAGGGCTGCGACCAGGTCGCCTACCTCGACGCGGTCGAGCACAAGTGGGTCGAGGAGCTCGGCGGCATGAACCTGTACTTCGTGTACGGCGACAGAATCGTCACCCCCGCCCTGACCGGCTCCCTGCTCGCGGGCATCACCCGCGACTCGCTGCTCACCGTCGCCCGCGACCTGGGCTACGAGTCCGAGGAGGCCCGCGTCTCCATCGACCAGTGGAAGACCGACTCCGAGAACGGCACCCTCACCGAGGTCTTCGCCTGCGGCACCGCGGCCGTCATCACGCCTGTCGGCACGGTCAAGTGCAACGCGGGCGAGTGGCAGCAGAGCGGGGGCGAGCCGGGCGAGGTCACGATGAAGCTGCGGGACGCGCTTTTGAACATCCAGCGGGGCACGGCGAAGGACCAGCACGGCTGGATGCACGACCTCGGCTGAGGGCTCTTCCCGTTCCGCAGCCCCACGCCCCTGGCGGCGAAGCCGTTCAGGGGCGCGGGGCTGCGGGCGGCGCGGTTGCCTCGTGCGGCGCGCCGGTTCGGGGCAGGGGCGCGGGGAACCGCGCGACCAGCCCAAGACGACCCGCGGAAGAAAACTGCACCCGCCCAGCTCAAGACGGGCCCGCAGACAGACCGCACCCGCCCAGCGCAGCGCTAACGCACCGCGAGGGTAAGGCTCTCCGGCGCCGCGGCGCAGGCGCGCCTCAGCCCCGCCGCGAGGCGGTCCCGCGTGGGACCGGGACCCTCGATCCACGCCTCCACCGCCCGGTGGAACGCCGCGACCAGGACATCGATCGCGAGCCGCACCCGCAGATCGTCGCCCCCGCCCGGCAGGGCGAACCGGCGCCGCGCCACGACGAGCGCGGCCCGGCTCGTGCGGTCGCAGAAGGCCAGCCCATGCGCGTCCATGGAGGGGGTGACCGCGGCGAGGCGGCGGCTGAGCAGCACCCTCCCGGCCCACCCCTCATCCGGCATCCGCGCCAGCGCGCCCAGCAGCGCGTCCCGCAGCACGTCGAACAGGGCCTGGCCGGGGGCCGGTTCGCAGACCTCCAGCTCTTCGAGGAACGCCTCCCAGAGATCCTGGGTCGGCGCCATCGCCACGTCTTCCTTGCTGCTGAACGTACGGAAGAACGTCCGCTTGCTGACCTCCACCGCGTCGCACAGCGCGTCGAGCGTCACGCCGTCGAAGCCGCGCTCCGTGAACAGCTCCAGGGCGGTGTCGACAAGTGCCTGCCGTGTCCGCAGCTTCTTGCGCTCCCGCAGGGGCAGCCGGTCGATGTCCATGGCCGAAGTGTAGCCCTGGGAGCGAATGCCCCTTGAAGGCTTATGCCACTCAGTGGCACTATTGCGGCGGCCGGGCCCTTCCAAGGTGCCGTCGGCTCTCTCTGGCGTACGACGAAAGGCACAACTCCCATGCGCGCACTGCTGGTTGACCGGTCCGTCCCCGGCGGGCTCCGCCTCGGCGAAGCTCCCGCCCCCGAGCCCGCCCCGCATCAGGCCCTGGTCCGCGTACGGGCGACCTCCCTGAACCACGGCGAGGTGAGGTGGGGCATCGAGGGCGCGCCCGAGGGCGCGGTGCTCGGCTGGGACGCGGCGGGAGTGGTCGAGCGTGCCGCCGCCGACGGCTCGGGCCCCGCGGCGGGCACCCCCGTCGTGACCCTGGGCGGCGACGGCGGCTGGGCCGAACTCCGCGCCGTGGACACGGGCTGGATCGGCGTCGTACCCGAGGGCGCCGACCTGGGTGCCATCAGCACCGTGCCGGTCGCGGGCGCCAGCGCCCTGCTCGCCCTGCACCGGATCGGGCCGATCCTCGGCAGGCGCGTCCTGGTCACGGGTGCGACCGGCGGCGTCGGCCGGTACGCGGTGCAGCTCGCCCGGCAGGGCGGCGCCCACGTCATCGCGGTGACCGGCGACCCCGAGGGGCGGGGCGAGGCGCTCCGCGCCCTCGGCGCCCATGAGGTGATCGCCACGCCTGAGGCGGCCGGCGCCCCGGTGGACGGCGTGGTGGACGTGATCGGCGGCCGCCAACTCGTCGCTTCGTACGAGAAGTTGGGCCGGGACGGCACACTCGTCTCCGTCGGGCAGGCCGGCGGTGAGGCCGAGCACTTCCCGCTCAGGGCCCTCTATGGGGAGGCGGGCCGCCACAACCGTTCGATCGTCAACTTCCAGCTGCTCGGCTTCCCCGACCTGGCCAGGGATCTGACCTGGCTCGCGGAGCAGGTGGCGTCGGGCGCACTCGACCCCGGCACGTCCTGGCGGGGCGCCTGGGGCAAGGCCCCGGAGGCGATCGACACGCTCCTCACCCGCCGTCTGCACGGCAAGGCGATCCTGGACATCGGCTGAGGCAACAGCCCCGCCGCCCCGCAGTCCCGACGGAGTCTCAGCCCGCCAGGGACTCCTCCTCCGTGAGGGGGAGCGGGGCGACGGCGGGCGAGTGCCGCCGCGTCAGCGCGGTGTACGCCGCGCCGCCCACCACTCCCGACAGCAGGAAGCTGCAGTCGACCCCGCCGGTCAGGGACAGCAGCGGACCCTCGTACGAAGGGAGGGAGACCGCGATCAGGCCGACCGCCGCACCGAGCGCCCAGGACGCGGTGGCCTGGACGTTCCAGCCGGCGCGGTACCAGTAGACGCCGCCCCTGGAGCGGCGGTTGAAGACCTGGAGGGCGTCCGCGTCGTACTCCCCGCGGCAGCGCGCGAAGCCGATGAGGGTGATGACGGCCCAGGGCGTGCCGATGGCGGTCAGGAGCAGTACGAACGATGTCATCGCGTCCTGCGCCTCCCACGCGTAGTGGCCGACGAAGACGCAGCCCGTGGCGACGACGGCGACCGTGTACGTGGCGCGGGCACGCGAGGCGCGGGGCAGGATCGCGTCCAGGTCGAGGCCCATCGAGTACAGCATCAGGCCCGCGTTGCCGACCGAGCCCGCGGAGGCGGCGAGCAGCAGCGGCACCAGGTACCAGGTGGGGGAGACGTCGACGAGGCCTCCCGCGTAGTCGAGGGCCGCGCGTGCCGCGTACGCCGTGAACGTGCCGAAGAGCTGCGGGATCAGCAGCCCCGCGAGCAGTCCGGCCCAGGCCGCGCCGAGCACCGCGCGGGAGCTGTGCCGGGCCGGTGAGACGTAGCGGGTGTAGTCGCCGAGCAGGGTGATGAAGGCGATGGGGCCCGAAAGGCCCGCCGCCACCAGGGCCATCAGCCAGGTGGGCCAGAACGAGCCGAGAAGGTAGCCGCCCGCTCCCGGGAGCGCCGATGTCGTGAAGTAGGGGGCGTACGCGACGACGCCGAGGATGAGCAGCGCCGTCATGCCGAAGGCGAGCACCCGGGAGAGCCGTAGCAGCACGCGGTAGCCGAAGACCGCGCCGACCACGGTGGCGGCGGCGAGCAGGGCGTAGACGACGGCGTACGAGAAGCCGCCGGCCGGCAGTCCGAGCAGGCGGTGCAGCACGCCCACCATCACGTCGCCGCCGATCCAGATGGTCAGCGCGGTGTAGCCGAGCGAGAGCAGCAGGCCGACGACCGAGCCGACCAGGCGCCCACGCACCCCGAACTGCGCGCCCGAGGAGGTGGAGAGGTTCGTGCCGGTGCGCAGGGACACCAGGGCGAGCGGCGCCGTCAGCGCGGTGCCGATCACCGTGCCCGCGACCACCGCGCTCACCGACTCCCACCAGCCGAGGCCGAACGACACCGGCAGCCAGCCGAAGACGATCACCCCCAGGCAGAGGTTCGAGCCGATCAGGATCGACACGAGATCGCGGGGGCCGCTGGTGCGCTCCCCGTCCGGGATGGTGTCGACTCCGCGCTGTTCTATCGGCATGAGGGTGCCCCTGACGCTCGTTTGGTCCCGATGGTTGCTCCCGTATTTGAGCAGCGCTCAATGTGACGTGTTGAACCCCATCCAGTCAATGCTTCCCGCATGCGGATTCCGTAGTTAGAGTGGTGCTCTAAACCTGGAACAGGGAGGTACGGCGCGTGCGACTGACGCCCACCGAACGCGACCGGCTGCTGCTCTTCGGGGCCGCCGAGCTCGCCAGGGCCCGCAAGGCGCGCGGCCTCAGACTCAACGTCCCCGAGGCCACCGCGCTGATCGCCGACACGGTCTGCGAGGCGGCCCGCGACGGCGCCCGCCTCGCCGAGGCCGTCGAGCGCGCCCGTGCCGCCCTCGGCCCGGACGACGTCCTGCCCGGCGTCGCCGACGTGGTGACCGAGGTGCATGTGGAGGCCGTCTTCGACGACGGGTCCCGCCTCGCCGTCGTCTGTGACCCCATCGGCGGCGGCCTCGGCAGCGAGGCGCCCGGCGCGCTCCTGCCCGGCCCCGCGCACGAGGACCCCGCGCCCGTCGTGACGCTGACCGTGCGCAACACCGCCACCGTGCCCGTCTCCGTGACCTCGCACTTCCACTTCTTCGAGGCCAACCCCCGGCTCGACTTCGACCGCGCCGCCGCCTACGGCCTGCGCCTGGCCGTGCCCGCCGGGTCCTCCGTCCGCTTCGGGCCCGGCGAGAGCGGCGAGGTCGGGCTGCTGCCGATCGGCGGCGAGCGGATCGCCATCGGCTTCGCGGGCCTGGTCGACGGGCCGCTGGACGCGCCGGGCGCCCGCGAAGAGGCGCTGCGCCGCGCCGCCGCCTGCGGCTACCTCGGCGTACCGGAAACGACTGAGCAGGAGATCCAGCGATGAGCCGCCCCGGAGGCCACGCCGCCGAACCGCGCCGCCTCACCCCGTACGAGTACGCCTCCACGCACGGCCCCCGCGCCGGCGACCACGTCCGGCTCGGCGACTCCGGGCTGACGATCCGCGTCGAGTCCGACGCCCAGAAGTACGGCGACGAGTTCCTCGCCGGTTTCGGCAAGACCGCCCGCGACGGACTGCATCTGAAGGCCGCCGCCGTTCGCGAGACCTGCGACGTCGTCATCAGCAACGTCGTCGTCATCGACGCCGTGCAGGGCATCCGCAAGGTGTCCATCGGCATCAGGGAAGGCCGCATCCACGCCATCGGGAGGGCCGGTAACCCCGACACCCTCGACGGCGTCGACGTCGTGGTCGGCACCGGCACGTCCATCGTGTCCGGCGAGGGGCTCATCGCGACGGCCGGTTCCGTGGACACGCACGTCCACCTGCTCTCGCCGCGCATCATGGAGGCCTCCCTCGCCTCCGGCGTCACCACGGTCATCGGCCAGGAGTTCGGGCCGGTGTGGGGCGTCGGCGTCAACTCGCCCTGGGCGCTGCGTCACGCGTTCAACGCCTTCGACGCCTGGCCGGTCAACATCGGCTTCCTCGGCCGGGGCTCGTCCTCGAACGACGCCCCGCTGATCGAGGCGCTCGCCGAGGGCGGCGCGTCCGGCTTCAAGGTGCACGAGGACATGGGCGCGCACACCCGCGCGCTCGACACCGCGCTGCGCGTCGCCGAGGAACACGACGTGCAGGTCGCCCTGCACAGCGACGGCCTGAACGAGTGCCTGTCGGTCGAGGACACCCTGAAGGTCCTGGAGGGGCGGACCATCCACGCCTTCCACATCGAGGGCTGCGGCGGCGGTCATGTCCCGAACGTCCTGAAGATGGCGGGCGTACCGAACGTCATCGGCTCCTCCACCAACCCGACCCTCCCCTTCGGCCGGGACGCCGTCGCCGAGCACTACGGCATGATCGTCTCCGTCCACGATCTCAAGACCGACCTGCCGGGCGACGCGGCCATGGCCCGCGACCGCATCCGCGCCGGGACGATGGGCGCCGAGGACGTGCTGCACGACCTGGGCGCCATCGGCATCACCTCGTCCGACGCGCAGGGCATGGGCCGCGCCGGTGAGACCGTACGCCGCACCTTCGCCATGGCCGGGAAGATGAAGGCCGAGCTGGGCCCCATGGAGGGCGACGGCCCGCACGACGACAACGCGCGCGTCCTGCGCTACATGGCCAAGCTCACCATCAACCCCGCCCTCGCCCACGGCCTCGCCCACGAGGTCGGCTCCATCGAGGTCGGCAAGCTCGCCGACATCGTGCTGTGGCGCCCCGAGTACTTCGGCGCCAAGCCGCAGCTGGTCCTCAAGTCCGGCTTCCCCGCCTACGGCGTCGTCGGCGACCCGAACGCCGCGACCGACACCTGCGAACCCCTCGTCCTGGGCCCGCAGTTCGGGGCGTACGGCGCGACACCCGCCGACATCTCCGTGGCGTTCGTCGCGCAGGCCGCCGTCGACCAGGGCAACGACCTCATGCCCACCCGCCGCCGCCGGGTCGCCGTGCGCGGCACCCGTGGCATCGGCCCCGCCGACCTGCGTCTGAACTCCCGCACCGGAGCCGTCGACGTGGACCAGCGTTCCGGCCTCGTCACCCTCGACGGCGACCCGGTCCGCTCCGAGCCCGCCGACTCGGTCTCCCTCAACCGCCTCTACTTCCTCTGACTCTGAAGGTGTACGTCATGTCTGCTGCCGCCGACGGCTTCCGCATGCCCGCCGAGTGGGCCCCGCACGAACGCACCTGGATGGCGTGGCCGTGCCCCAACCCCACCTTCGACGACCCCGAGGGCCTCGACGGGTCCCGCCTCGCCTGGGCCAACGTCGCCCGCGCCGTACGCCGCTTCGAGCCTGTCACCGTGGTGTGCGGGCCCGCCCAGTCCGCGTACGCCAAGGAGCTGCTCGGCCCGGACATCGAGGTGGTCGAGCGGGAGCTCGACGACGCCTGGATGCGGGACATCGGGCCGACCTTCCTCACCGACGGCAAGGGCCGGCTGGCCGCCGTGGACTGGACGTTCAACGGCTGGGGCGCCCAGGAGTGGGCCCGCTGGGACCACGACTCCAAGATCGGCGCGTACGTGGCCGACCTCGCCGGAGCCCGTACGTACACCTCGGACCTCGTGAACGAGGGCGGCGGCATCCACGTCGACGGCGAGGGCACCGTCCTGCTCACCGAGACCGTCCAGCTCGGCCCCGAGCGCAACCCCGGCCGGACCAAGGCGGAGGTCGAGGCGGAGATCCACGCCCACCTCGGCACCACCAAGGCGATCTGGCTGCCGCGCGGCCTCACCGCCGACTACCCCGGCCACGGCTACGGCACCCTCGGCCACGTCGACATCGTCGCCGCGTTCGCCGCGCCCGGCGTCGTCCTCGTCCACTCCCAGCGGGACCCCGCCCACCCCGACTTCGAGGTCAGCAAGGAGGTCGTCGCGACCCTCCAGGGCCAGAAGGACGCGCGCGGCCGCACCCTGCGGATCGTCGAGGTGCCCGCGCCGACCGTCCTCAAGGACGACGAGGGCTGGGTCGACTACTCGTACATCAACCACTACCTCTGCAACGGCGGCGTCGTCCTGTGCGCCTTCGGCGACCCGAACGACGAGATCGCGGCCGGTATCTTCCGCGGTCTCTTCCCCGGCCGTACGGTGACGCTCGTCGACGCCCGTACGATCTTCGCCGGGGGCGGTGGCATCCACTGCATCACCCAGCAGCAGCCGAAGGTGTGAATCAAGGAGCAGGACATGGCCTCAGCCGGGCAGGCCCGCGCGCGGAAGAACGCCCCGCCGCGTGAGGACGTCCTCGCGGCCGCCATGGAGATGATCGCCGAGCGCGGCCTGGAGAAGCTGACCATGGCCGCGCTCGGCCGTGAGGTCGGGATGAGCTCCGGCCACCTCCTCTACTACTTCCGCACCAAGGACGAACTGCTCCTGCGCACCCTGGAGTGGAGCGAGGGCCGCCTCGGCACCGAGCGCGGCCGCCTCCTCGCCCGCACCGGCACGGCCCGCGCACGCCTGGACGCCTACGTCGGGCTGTACGTCCCCGACGGCGTGGGCGACCCCCACTGGACGCTCTGGCTGGAGGTCTGGAACCGCTCCCTCAACGCCGACGAGGAGGGCCGCGACCGGCAGGCCGCGATCGAGGGTGCCTGGCACCGCGACCTGGTGGCTCTGCTCGCCGAGGGCGTCTCGCGGGGCGAGTTCGGCGCGATCGACCCCGACCGGTTCGCGGCCCGGTTGCGGGCGCTGCTCGACGGCTTCTCCATCCACGTGGCGATCGGGCTGCGCGGCACCGGGCGGGACCAAGTCCTCGCCCACGTACGGGAGTTCCTGGACGCGGCGCTCGCCCCTGACGCCTAGGGACGCCCGGCGGCCTGTCCAGGTTGTACGCAGTCCGGCGGATTGCCCGCCGCGTGGCGCGTGCGCTTGTATCCCCGTGGGCCTTCGGCGTCGGGCCGGGGGAGTGACAGGTCCGTGGGGGAAACCATGTCCACTGCCAGACGTGTGTCCTTGAGCGCGTTACTCGTCGCGGCGCTCGGCGCCACCGCGTCGCCGGCGACCGCCGTCCGGGCGGCGCCGCCCGCGCCGACGGTGGAGCGCGTGAGCGTCGCGGCCGACGGAACCGAGGCCAACGGCGGCTCCGGGTCCGCCTCCATCACCCCGAGCGGCAGCCACATCGGCTTCAGCAGCAAGGCCACCAACCTCACGCCGGACAGCGCGCCGCGGCCGGAGGCCTTCGGGCACGTGCGCGACCTCACGACCGGGCAGGTCACCCGGGTCAAACCCAGCAGGGGCGCCCCGGTCGTCAGCGGCGACGGGCGCTACGCCGCCCACAGCGACTGGGGCCCGTACCTCCTCAACGTCTTCCTCACCGACGTGGCCACAGGCGAGCGCAAGCGCATCGACGGCGCCGCCTTCAAGGACACCTCCCACTCACCCTCGATCAGCGCCGACGGCCGCCACATCGCGTACGAACTGCGCCCGCGCCACCCCGAGGACCCCTACCGCGTCGAGGTCTACGACCGCGTCACCGACACCCGCGAGACCGTCAGCGGCGCACCGCAGAGCTCCGTCCACGACATGTCGACACCGTCCATCAGCGCCGACGGGCGCCACGTCGCCTACCGCGACGCGGGCACCGGCGAGGTCTGGGTCCGCGACCGCGAGACGGACACGGTCACCCGCGCCGACGACGGCACGGCCACCGAGCTCGTGCAGCTCAGCGGTGACGGCCGCACCGTGGCGACGAACTCCGCCGACGGGGCCCGGGTCCGCGACCTGCGCACCGGCAAGACCCACGAGATCGCGGGCGGCCACGCCGAGGCGGTCAGCCCCGACGGGAAGCAGGTCCTCTACCGGGACGCCCGGTCGACGCTGCGGCTGCGCACGCTGAGCAACGGCCACGAGACCACGGTCGGGCACGGCTCCGCGGCCCCGGGCGCGGTCGGCGCGAAGGGACGCACCGTCGTCTACTCCACCGCCGACGCGGACGTCGTGCCCGGCGACACCAACGGCGTGAGCGACGTCTTCAAGTGGACGGCCCGTTGATGCGGCGCCCCGCGAGCGCCCTGCTGGGCGCGGTCATCGGCGTCACGATCACCGCGGCGACCCTGCCCACCGCGCAGGCGAAGACGCATACCCCCCGCACCGAGCGGATCAGCACCACGAGCGAGGGCGCCCAGCTGGACGGCCTCTCCCATCAGGGCGTGATCAGCGACGACGGCAGATACACCGCGTTCCACACCAAGGGGGCCCAGTTCGGCTGCCACCAGAACGTCTACACGTGCCTCGTGCTGAAGGACCGCGTCACGGGCGAGGCGCACACGGTCCCCCAGGCGGGCGGCCACTTCTGGGCGCCGCCGGTCATCAGCGGCGACGGCCGGTACATCGGCTTCACCGCGGGCCAAGGTCCCGCTGCCCCGGCTCCACGACCGCGTGACGGGCACCACCGAGACCGTCCTGCCCGGCGCCGATCCCGAGGCGTGGATCGGCGAGATGTGGGCGCTCACCCCCGGCGGCGGTCATGTCGCCTACGGCGCGGGCGACCGGCCGAGCCCCACCCTGCGGCTGTACGTGCGTTCCATGGCGACCGGCGCCGACGAGCTGGTCTCGGGCGCGGCGGACGGCCCCAAGGACGCGGCGTCGCTGAGCGCCGACGGCTCGCTCGTCGCCTACCAGACCCGGTCCGCCGGCGACGACCCCGCCGACGTCCTCGTCAGGAACCGCGCCACCGGTGAGACCGTCCATGTCGACAAGGGCCTGGGCAAGGGGGAGTTGGTCCAGCTGAGCGAGGACGGGCGGTACGTCCTCTTCGACGCCGGCGGGGGTGCGTACCTGCGCGATCTGCGCTCGGACACGACCCGGCGCGTCGCGGACCGGCCCGCCGTGTCCGCGAGCCGCGACGTCCGGTACGCCGTGCTCGCCGGGGAGGGCGACCTGGCCCTCCTCGATCTGCGCACGGGCGGGCACCGGCCCGTCGGACCGGGCGGGGCCGTGCCCGGAGCCGTCACCGCCAGGGGCCGCGGGGTCGTCTTCACGTCGGAGGCCGCCGACCTCGTGCCGGACGACACCAACGGCGACTGTGACCTCTTCCTGCGCCACACACGCTGAACCGATCCGTGCGGAGCCGTCACCGGTCCGCGTCCGACCGCCCCGCTCGGCACTCCGGGAGCGTTCCCGGCCCGCGCACCGTGACCTGACAGCACCACGACAAGAAAGTACGGGGAACAGCTCATGCACAGCACCAAGCGCCACGCCGCCCTGACGGCCGCCGCCCTCACCGTCGCCGCCGTCACCGCCATGGCCCTGCCCGCGGCCGTCGCCGCACCGGACGCCGCCGCGCCCCGCACCGAGGGCGTCAGCGTCACTCCCGAGGGCAAGGCCGGGAACGGCACGTCCGCGGGCGCCGTGATCAGCCGCGACGGCCGGTTCGCGGCCTTCGAGTCCGAGGCCGCCGACCTGGTCGCCGGCGACACCAACGGTCAGCGGGACATCTTCGTACGCGATCTGCGCACCGGAGGGACCGAGCGGATCGCGCTCGAAGGGCGCCAGGTCAGCGGCCCCTCGCTGAGCGCCGACGGCCGCTACGTCGCGATGGTCACCAGCCCGGCGGGCTCCTACTCCGACCGGGACGTACGCCTCTACGACCGCAGGACGAGGACGACCGAGCGCCTCGACGTCGAACTGCCCGACGGCTACCCGGGCGACAGCGCGGGCAGCGTCTTTCTGAGCGCGAACGCGCGCTACGCCGTCTTCAGCACGGACGGCCCCCGGTTCGACGGCACGGCGGTCTTCCTGCGCGACCGCGAGACCGGCACCACCGAGAAAGTCAGCCACCCCTACCCGGGCGGCGACGGGGAGCGCGACGCCCACTCGCCGACCGTCAGCGACGACGGCCGCCGCGTCGTCTACGCCACCTCCTTCGTCAACGGCCCGCGCGGCGACGACTGGAGCGACCTGTGGCTGCGCGACCGCAGGACGGGAAAGGTGACGCAGATCGACCGCTCCCACGACGGCTCCAAGACCGAGAAGGAGTCCCTGCAGCCGTCCATCAGCGGCGACGGCCGTACCGTCGTCTTCGAGTCCCGCGACACACACCTGGTCCCGAACGACGACGACGCCGCCTGGAACGTCTTCGTCCACGACATCGCCTCCGGCAGGAACCAGCGCGTCCACGGCACCCAGGGCGGCCCCGGCGAGGCCTACACCCGCGCCCCCGCGATCAGCGCCGACAGCCGCTACCTCACCTACATGTCGGAACTGACCGAGCCCGGCGCCGAGTACGGCAAGGAGTGGCCCGTCTATCTGCGGGACCTGAAGAAGGGCGGCACCACGCTGGTCAGCCCGGACACCACGGGCGGCGCGGCCACGGCGGACGTCGCCCCGGGCGGCGTCTCGGCGGACGGCCGCCGCGTCGCCTTCCTCTCCGGTGACGAGACGCTGCTGAGCGGCGACACCAACGACGGCTACGACGCCTTCGTGCGCCGTCTGCGCTGACGTACACGCGGGGCGGGCGGCGTGTCCGGCACACCGCCCGCATCGTGAGACGGGGCCGCGCGGCGGGGGCGAGCTGTGGCAGGCTGCGTCCGTGCTCTCGTTCGCCATGATTATTGGCAGCAGGCGCGCCGGTCCGCAGTGACCGTCTCGTACCACCATGTACGGGCGGACACCGTCGTCCTCGACCCGCGCGCAGACCTCTCGCACCCGCGAGGGGTTTTTTCGTTTCCCGGCCCAACCGCAGCCGGACACGGAGCACGCGGGATCATTGTGGGCGGTGGAGCCGGTCCTTCCGGTAGACCGAGATCCGACACAGGAGCCAGATCAGCATGACGGAAACTCCCGACGATTCCTTCCATGTCTTCGACACGACGCTGCGCGACGGCGCGCAGCGTGAAGGCATCAGCCTCACCGTCGCGGACAAGCTGGCCATCGCCCGGCATCTGGACGACTTCGGCGTGGGCTTCATCGAGGGCGGCTGGCCCGGCGCCAACCCGCGCGACACCGA